>JBOFIW010000115.1:0-17289 GCA_051650365.1 Vibrio sp.
TTTGGCCTAGTGGTCATGTACAGCGCTAGTGGACAAAGTCTAGCCATGATGGATCGCCAAGCCATGCGTATGGCAATGGCTTTAGCCATTATGGTGATTTTGGCGCAAATTCCACCGCGCACTTACGAAAGTGCGGCTCCCATATTATTCTTCTGCGGAGTGATTTTGTTAGTGTGTGTACTGTTGTTTGGTGAGATCTCGAAAGGTGCACAGCGCTGGTTGGATTTGGGTTTTGTACGTTTCCAACCCTCCGAATTACTCAAACTTGCCGTACCTCTAATGGTAGCGCGCTACATAGGTAAACATGCCCTCCCCCCTTCATTTAAAACCTTAGCTGCTTCACTCATTATGGTGTTTGTTCCAACTATTTTGATCGCAAAGCAGCCCGACCTCGGCACATCGATCTTAATCGCAGCCTCCGGTATTTTCGTTATTTTCCTAGCTGGCATTAGTTGGAAGCTCATAACAGCAGCCGCAGTAGCAGTAGGCGCATTTGTCCCTGTACTATGGTTTTTCTTGATGCATGAATACCAAAAGACACGCGTGCGCACGCTGTTCGATCCAGAATCGGATCCTCTTGGTGCGGGCTATCACATCATTCAAAGTAAAATTGCCATTGGTTCTGGTGGCTTATCTGGTAAAGGTTGGCTACATGGAACCCAATCTCAATTAGAGTTCCTCCCCGAGCGACATACTGACTTTATCTTTGCTGTGATTGCTGAAGAATGGGGTATGATCGGAATTTTGGCACTTCTGAGCCTGTATCTATTTATTATTGGCCGCGGACTTTATCTTGCTAGCCATGCACAAACTTCCTTTGGCCGAATGATGGCGGGTAGTATCGTGCTGAGTTTCTTTGTTTATGTATTTGTAAACATCGGCATGGTAAGCGGTATTTTACCGGTAGTGGGAGTGCCCCTACCTCTGATTAGCTACGGCGGTACCTCGATGGTGACACTCATGGCCGGTTTCGGTATTTTGATGTCCATCCATACGCACCGCAAAGCATTTTCGAAGACAATTTAATGAACCGAATTTATTTATACATATTGCTCACCGTGATTCTTGCTGGATGTAGTTCTTCGGGTGGTCGCTATGATATGCCCGATGATAAAGCGCCGGATACGCCACTGTCCGTTGAGCATATTGAAGATGCGCATCCACAATACGAGCCTTACAGTTTTGGCGGTAATAAAGATTACACTCTACGAGGGCAGAGCTACCATATCATTAAAAACCCCAAGGGCTTTAGCGAAGTGGGTAAAGCCTCTTGGTATGGAAAAAAATTCCACGGTCATCTCACCTCGAATGGTGAGATTTATGATATGTACTCAATGACCGCTGCACATAAAACATTGCCCATTCCAAGCTATGTCAAAGTGATCAATACCGACAATGGTAAATCGACCATTGTGCGCGTTAATGATCGCGGCCCTTTTCATGAAGGACGTGTCATCGATCTGAGCTATGCAGCTGCATATAAAATTGGTGTTGTTCAAGCTGGTACAGCCAACGTACGCATCGAAGTGATCACTGTCGATAAACCCACCAAACCGCGTCCAAAAAGCAAAAGCAATGCACTGGAATACGTCATTCAGGTGGTTTCATCACAACATATTGAACGTGTGCGAACTTTGGCGCAAAACTTAGGTCAGAGTTTATCGGCACCGAGCTTCGTAGAAAGTACAAATAGTACGCATCGCCTGTATCTCGGCCCATTTACTGACGATGACCTGACGCAGACCTTACTTGAACAAGTAAAATCCGCAGGCTACGACAGCGCGTTTATTAAAGCGATTAATAAACAGACTCAATGACCACTCAAACCTGACCCGAGCATATCTGGTCTGGTTTGAGACGTTATTTTTGTTAAGATTACGGACACTTAAGTAGAACTAAGCATTCACCATGAAAAAATCAATCCTAAAATCCGTGTTAGCGTCTTCAGTTACGCTTTCTCTCACGCTAAGCAGCACAGCTTTCGCCTCTCCTATCGTGACACCAGACGCTCCACAAATCGCAGCTAAAGGTTACGTACTGATGGATTACCATTCAGGGAAAGTTTTGGCCGAAAAAGAGATGAATACTAAACTCTCTCCTGCCAGCTTAACTAAAATGATGACCAGTTATGTGATCGGCCAAGAAGTGAAACGTGGCAACATCTCGCTTAACGATGATGTCACCATCAGTAAAAATGCTTGGGCAAAAAATTTCCCTGATTCATCCAAAATGTTCGTTGAAGTCGGCACCACAGTAAAAGTCAGTGATCTTAATCGCGGCATCATCATCCAATCGGGTAATGATGCGTGTGTTGCTATGGCAGAACATGTTGCAGGCACAGAAGATGCGTTTGTTGATTTAATGAACGCTTGGGCTAGCTCAATCGGAATGAAGAACACCCACTTCGCCAATTCACATGGCTTGGACAACCCAAACCTTTACTCAACTCCATATGATCTTGCTCTGCTTGGTCAAGCATTGATCCGTGATGTCCCTGAAGAGTATGCGATTTACTCTGAGCAAAAGTTCACTTATAACGGCATCACCCAATACAACCGTAACGGTTTGCTTTGGGATAAAAGCATGAATGTGGATGGTATTAAAACTGGACACACCAGTGGTGCAGGTTATAACCTCGTTAGCTCTGCAACAGAAGGCAACATGCGTTTGGTTGCGGTCGTCATGGGGACCGATAACGAAAACGCACGTAAAGCCGAAAGCAAAAAACTCCTCAGCTACGGTTTCCGTTTCTTTGAAACTGTAGCACCACACAAAGCAGGCGAAACTTTCGTTAATGAAACCATCTGGATGGGCGACAAAGATACTATTGCTCTGGGCGTAGATAAAGACACTTACGTGACATTACCGCGTGGTCAAGCGAAAGAGCTCACGGCAAGCTTTGTACTAGAGAAAGAACTGAAAGCGCCACTGAAAAAAGGCGATGTGGTTGGTACGCTTTACTATCAACTAGCCGGTAATGATATTGCTCAATATCCATTAATGGCACTGGAAGATGTCCAAGAAGGTAGCCTATTCAGCCGTCTGTGGGATTACGTGGTGCTGTTATTCAAAAGCTGGTTCTAATTAGAACCGTTTCCAATTCAATATATACCACTCCAAAAGCCGCTCTAAGCGGCTTTTTTGTTCACTTGAGATCCTTGTCGAATGGCTGTAGTATTTCGTCCCGTTTTTCCAATGCTCAAACTGGAGTGCCCCATGCTGAACATCAACTCTGATGCAAAATTAAAAGATCTGCTCGAATTCCCATGCTCCTTTACCTACAAAGTGATGGGGTATGCTAAACCTGAGCTACCAGAACGGGTATTGGAAGTGATTCAGCGTCATGCCCCGGGCGATTACAGCCCACGAGTAAAACCGAGCGCAAAAGGAAACTACCACGCCGTTTCTGTCACGATTAACGCGACCTCAATTGAGCAAGTTGAGATTCTCTATAAAGAGTTAGGTGAAATCGACATCGTACGTATGGTCCTGTAAATACGCAGTTATTTTATATATTAAAATTTTTTTGAAAGCAGCTGAGGCTGCTTTTTCTTTGTTTTTCATAAAATTAATAAACCCACCTTGTTATCAGGGGCAAAAAGATCCCCCACATGTGTAGTTCATTACTGGCAAGCAGTTTATAATCGAAAAACTTTATATATCTGGTGGATGACAAGAATGGAAAACCAGCTATTGGTGAGACGCCTTGGCAGACAGGACTACACTCCGGTTTGGCAGGTAATGCATCAATTCACTGATCAACGTGATTCAACGACACGTGATGAAGTGTGGTTTGTCGAACACAATCCTGTGTTTACCCAAGGGCAAGCCGGCAAAGCTGAGCATCTCCTCAATACTGGAGATATTCCTGTCGTGCAAAGTGACCGGGGAGGACAAGTGACCTACCATGGCCCCGGTCAGTTAGTTGCATATTTTTTAATTGACCTACGACGTAAGCACCTTGGTGTACGAGAGCTCGTCACTCATATTGAAAACATAGTCATTCATACTTTAAAACACTACCAGATTGACTCTGCAGCACGACCTGATGCGCCGGGCGTTTACGTACAAGATAAAAAAATCTGTTCTTTGGGACTGCGTATCCGTAAAGGATGCTCTTTCCACGGGCTAGCACTAAATGTTCAGATGGATCTGGCTCCTTTCTTGCGCATCAACCCTTGCGGTTACGCTGGGATGGAAATGGTTCAATTGAGCGATTTATACAGCCCAATTGGCATGGAACAGATTGAACAAATATTAATCCAAGAACTCGTTACCCTACTGGACTACGAGCAAGTCGAATTCAGCACAGAAGCATACAATCATGAGTAAACCAATTCAGATGGAACGCGGCGTTAAGTACCGTGATGCCGATAAAATGGCCTTGATTCCGGTAAAAAATATGCCAGCAGAGCAGAAAGAAGTTCTGCGCAAACCAGAATGGATGAAGATCAAACTTCCAGCCGATAGCCAGCGCATCCAAGACATCAAAGCCGCCATGCGTAAAAACAACCTTCACTCTGTCTGTGAAGAAGCTTCTTGCCCTAACTTGGCTGAGTGTTTTAACCACGGCACGGCAACCTTTATGATCTTAGGTGCTATCTGTACCCGTCGTTGCCCGTTCTGTGATGTGGCCCATGGTCGTCCGAATGCGCCTGAAGCGGAAGAACCGAAGAAGCTCGCGCAAACCATTCATGATATGAAGCTCAAGTACGTGGTTATTACCTCGGTTGACCGAGATGACCTACGTGATGGTGGCGCGCAACATTTCGCTGACTGTAACCGTGAGATCCGAGCTTTAAATCCGAGTATCAGAATCGAAACTCTGGTACCCGATTTCCGTGGTCGTATGGAAGTAGCGCTAGAAGCTCTGCAAGACAATCCACCCGATGTGTTCAATCATAACTTGGAAACGGCACCGCGCCTGTACCGTAAAGTACGCCCAGGTGCAAACTACAAGTGGTCTTTAGAACTGCTGCGTCAATTCAAAGAGCAGCACCCTGAGGTGCCAACTAAGTCTGGCTTGATGATGGGTTTAGGCGAAACTAAAGAAGAAATCGTCGAAGTACTGAAAGATTTGCGTGCACATGGCGTGACTATGCTAACTCTTGGCCAATATCTCGCACCAAGCCGCCATCACCTACCGGTTGAACGTTACGTGCCACCTGCTGAGTTTGATGAGCTGAAAGAGATCGCGCTAGAACTCGGCTTTACTCATGCTGCTTGTGGTCCTTTTGTGCGTTCTTCTTATCACGCTGACTTACAAGCCAAAGGTTTAGAAGTCAAATAAACCCATATACTCCCTATCAAGCCAGCCAATGCGCTGGCTTGATACTTTAGCTGTGATGAGATCCTACATCATAATCTCACCATATCGGTTCTTTAACCTTGAATCCTGTGCTTGGGTTCTATAGGCTTACGCTAAGTTTCGATTATTTTTCGCTCACAAACTTGAACGCGCTGTTGAGTGAAAACTGACTACAAGGAAAACAATAATGACTCGTATCGGCTTATTCGCTCTTACCGCGGCAGCGCTGCTTGCTGGCTGTTCATCCAACACCCAGCAAGATAACTACCGCGAAGCGTCTTTTGAACTCTGTAATACCGAAGTAAACATTTACTCAGTCAGTGATGATGGTCAAGTGCGTATCGTATGTGCCGATGGCGCGAAGTTTGCTCTAAAAACCGAGAAAACCCTCGACATCATGCGCGATATCAACGTGGACTATTGCGATGGTGAAGGTCTAGGCAAATTTACCGAAAGCAACAAGTACTACATGTTCAAGTGCAAATCCGGCACTATGATCAGCGTGAGTAAGTAAGCGGTCACAGAACCATATTCCAATAAAAAAGCCTGCGAATTTTGCAGGCTTTTTTGTTACGACGACCCTACTGACTAAAATTGCAACTATTAAGCTGCAACGTTAACTTGTTCAGGTCTGAGAACTTAAGCGTAAACAGGCAGACGTTTACAGATCGCCAATACTTTTTGCTTAGTTGCTTCAATCACGCCTTGATCGTTGATGTTGTCTAGAACATCACACATCCAGTTTGCGAGATCTTTAGCATCTTGCTCAGTGAAACCACGACGAGTGATCGCAGGAGTACCTACACGAATACCAGAAGTCACAAATGGGCTACGTGGATCGTTAGGCACTGAGTTCTTGTTCACTGTGATGTTTGCTGCACCAAGTGCCGCATCCGCATCCTTACCTGTGATGTCTTTGTCAATCAGATCAACCAAGAAGAGGTGGTTTTCAGTACTGTTAGACACGATCTTGTAACCACGCTCTTGGAACTGTGCCACCATAGCTTTCGCATTTTTCACCACGCGCGCTTGGTAAGCTTTGAACTCAGGCTCCATCGCTTCTTTGAAGGCAACCGCTTTAGCAGCAATTACGTGCATCAAAGGACCACCTTGGCCACCAGGGAACACCGCTGAGTTCAGTTTCTTGTACATCTCTTCACCAGCGTTTGACAGGATCAAACCACCACGTGGGCCAGCCAGAGTTTTGTGCGTAGTCGTAGTCACAACGTGTGCGAAAGGCACTGGGCTTGGATAAACACCCGCCGCAATCAAACCAGCAACGTGCGCCATATCGACAAATAGGTAAGCACCTACTTTGTCGGCGATTTCACGCATACGTTTCCAATCAACAATTTGTGAATAGGCAGAGAAACCACCGATGATCATCTTTGGCTTGTGCTCAAAGGCCAACGCTTCCATTTCGTCGTAGTTGATTTGGCCCGCTTCATCAATGCCATAAGGGATCACTTTGTAGTGTTTACCAGAGAAGTTTACTGGAGAGCCGTGAGTCAAGTGACCACCGTGTGCAAGGCTCATACCCAGAACGGTATCACCAGGGTTAAGCAGTGCCATGTACACTGCGCTGTTGGCTTGAGAGCCTGAGTGAGGCTGAACGTTAGCGTATTCACAGCCAAACAGTTGGCAAGCACGGTCAATGGCCAGAGCTTCAGCTTTGTCCACGAACTCACAGCCACCATAGTAACGCTTACCTGGGTAACCTTCTGCGTACTTGTTGGTTAGTTGAGAACCTTGTGCTTGCATTACACGCGGGCTGGTGTAGTTTTCTGAAGCAATAAGTTCAATATGTTCTTCTTGACGAAGCGTCTCTTCCTGAATGGCAGCGTATAGCTCCGGATCGTAATCGGCGATGTTCATATCACGCTTAAG
The DNA here is from genome assembly GCA_051650365.1 of Vibrio sp. Classification (GTDB taxonomy): domain Bacteria; phylum Pseudomonadota; class Gammaproteobacteria; order Enterobacterales; family Vibrionaceae; genus Vibrio. The sequence continues at coordinate 7,196 of JBOFIW010000115.1, forward strand.
CATCTGTATCTCCTGACTCAGATTTACTGAAATTGCAAAAAAACCACACAATGACTCCACGCAAACGTTTTCGTCATCACTTTATGGCGCGCATTCTACATAATTTGATCTTTATCATAAAGCCCAAATTCACGAATTTATCATGTAGTTTTTTCATAACCATGAAGACAGCTTTCATCTTGACGATAGCAATGGCGTCTCAACGACAAAACTGTCAATTTTTTGCTTTACACCCTGTAAAGCGGATGTGACATAGGTTTACCTCAATTTTTCCTCCCTAGCTACCGAAAATATCGGCTTTTCATTAACATCCGCGTCATTCTCTTCCTTGATAACCTTATTTATGGAAAAACATTCACACAAAGAAGATTGGATCGCGATTCTGACTGGGACATTTCTGGTCGCACAAGGCGTCTATTTTCTACAAGCTGGACACTTATTGACAGGGGGGACCACAGGGTTAGCACTGTTAATGACCCAATTTTTACCACTGACCTTCGGCGTGCTCTATTTTCTCTCTAACTGCCCATTCTACTTGCTCGCCTGGAAACGTTTTGGAGCCCGTTTTGCATTTAATAGTGCAATTTCAGGTGCTTTAGTCTCGCTATTTGCTGATCATCTCGCGATGTTGATAACGCTTGAGAAGGTGAATGTGCTCTATTGCGCGGTAACCGGTGGGGTATTGATGGGCTTGGGAATGCTGATTTTGTTTCGCCACCGTTCAAGTTTAGGCGGCTTTAACGTGCTGTGTTTGTTTATTCAGGATAGATTTGGCATCTCGGTGGGTAAAAGCCAGATGGCGATTGATGGCTTGATCCTGCTTGCCTCGTTCTTCTTTGTATCACCATTGACCATCGGTCTTTCTATCTTTGGAGCCTTTTTACTCAACCTAGTGTTAGCAATGAATCATAAACCGAGCCGCTATCGTGTCATTTACTGACGTTATCTTACTCACAGTGAAGAAGGGCTTAGCGAGTACTTTTTCGCTTGCGTTGCTTCACACCAGCCAAAAAGGTATTCATTAAACTGGCGAGAGTCACGCCGATGAGGCTAGCCAAAATATCCATGATAGAAAAAGTACGCAAAGGCGAAAAAGCCTGTACTCCTTCATCGACAAGGCAGCCAATCGCAATCAATACACCAGTGAAAACGACGATTTTATAACTGTGACTGGTGGCTGACAGTACGCGATACAACGCAAGCGTTAACAGCAATGCGAGCAAGCTATGCAAGTGCGTATCACCACCAACCGCGATTTCCATCCGGTACACATAATCGGCATGAAAGCCCAGAGACTTAAACCAAGAAGCCAGAACGGTAAATAATCCCAGCACACCAAGCAATAACACCGAAACTGGGCGTCGCTGATAAATTTGGCGACCTATTTTAAGACTGTGTTGCAAATGCTGATCTCTAATTTAGGCTCACGGCGCGAAGCTAAAGTGCAAGCCAGTTTAAATTGGTGGGTCGATTTTAGGTAATCAGCCAAAAGGTGTCGACTGCTTTTCCCGTTCAATCCACGCGCCAAATGCTCAATAACAAGCCACTTCTGCTCACGATTCCAGTAAGGCCATTTCGCTAACCCCACTTGCGAAATTGCGATATTTACCGCTGGGGTATAAGGCCCGTAATGCGCAGCCATCGCCATGTATTCATTAAGCTCTGGGGTTAAGCTTTCACGAGCTGATAATTGAGCCTCAATCTTTAATAATTCCGCCCAACTATCAGGCCAAGTAGGTCGCTGTTGGACACTGTCGAGATAATACGCTTTCGCTCTCTTCAAAGTATTGTCCTGCGCATTATCCTTCATTAGGTAGGCTTGCCACTGCCAGATCCTCCCCGCCAAAAAGCTGTACTGAGGATGATCCGGGTTATGCTCTATTGCCTTTTGGATAGCGAATTGCGCCTCTTCAACGGCCTGCATACTGGCAGGAGTGTCATTCCAAGCCAGTAGCTCTTTTTCAGCGCTCAGTGCATATAAAGAGGCAATCCCTTGCTGGAAGGCCAGATAGATCACGAGCAGCGCTGATGCCGCAGTACACGCTCGCCACCCAACTTGCCATACTATATTCACTGTGTAGATCCCGGTTTATTTTCTTCACCATAGTAGGCTTGGTAATGGTAATAACCGCTATAACCTGATGCCTTCTTCGCATTTAAACGGTTGAGAATTACACCGTCAATTCGAGTGCCTTGTTGAGTGAGCTTTCCGACCACTTCACGCACCATTGGTGTTCTGGTGTGGCTTGCATCAATCACCAATATGACCGAATCAGCATATTGCGCCAACATAAAACTGTCGCTGACCGCAAGGCAAGGTGGCGTATCAATCACAATCCGTTGGTAACGTGTCCGCAGATCAACCAGTAGCTCACTGAATGCCATCGATGACAGCAGTTCTAATGGGTTGGCGGTATAAACTCCAGCAGTGAGAATATCTAGCCCTGACTGCTCATCATGATAGACGCAGTCTTCTAAACGAGTACCGGTCAATAAGTTAGTCACTCCAGGTTGGGATCCTGCTATCGAAAAGCGATGTGCGACCGCAGGTTTGCGCAAATCACAATCAATCAACAGGGTTTTTTCCATTTGTGCTAGCGATAGTGCCAAGTTAATACTGGAGGTGGTTTTCCCCTCTCCCGGTAAACTCGAAGTGAGCATAACAACATGCTGCTCTTTATTGACATGAGCCAGCAAATAACTGGTGCGTATCGTTCGTACCGCTTCAGTCAACTCGCGCAAGCCCTCATCAAAATAGGCTTTGGCATCTAATTTTCCGCGACGCTTACTAATGGAAGGCACAATCCCAAGCAGACTTAGCGCCAACTGTTTCTCTACCTGCTTTATATCAGCAAAGGTATCGCTCATCGCATCCGCAATGAAAGCCACCACGCAAGCAAAACCAAACGAAGCAACAAAAGCCAACAAAACCAACAGCTTTTTATTTGGCTTGCTCGGTGCCAAAGGTGCCGTTGCTTGATCAGTAAAGCGGGCAATTGTGGTATTAAAGTCACCCGAGGCACTGGTCTCTTTTTGGCGAGCCAAGAACAGATCAAACAGCTCTCTGTTGGTTTGCACCTCGCGCTTTAACTCGGAATATTTGGCATTTTTTACGGTCAAAGTTTGAAATTCAGATTTACGGTGGTTGAATTCTGTTTGCAATGTAAGTTCAGCTTGCTTGGCCGCTTGTAACTCATTATTAATGCCGTTGAGCAACTGTTTTAATTCTGAACGTAAGTTTTTGCGCACCGACTCCAATTGAGCAGTAGCAGATTTGAGCTTCGGATGCTTAGGCCCATAACGTTTGGAAAACTCCGAGACTTTACGCTCCGCATCGACTTCAGCCACCTTCAAATCCCGAATGGTCGGGTGGTTAGAAATTTCAGGGATGGACGATAACGCCGTTAAGTCACTGTCGTTTTTACTATAGCTGTTGGCAACAACATACAATGTCTCTGCCGCAACACGACGATCACGCGCTTTGTTCATTTGCGAAGTAAGCTCTTCTAGCTCTTGACTCGCTAATCCCTCAACGCCTTGGATATCAACTAAGCCTTCTGCTTTCAAGAACTCCTGTAGTTCCACCTCAGATTCACGCAACTTCTCACGCAATTCTCCCATCCGTGTGTTAAGCCAAGTATTGGCTTTCAGTTCTACCTCTAGCTTTGCTTCTAGGTGGCTATCCATATACACACGTGCAATTTCATTAGCAATTTGCGCTGCGAGTTGGGGATCTTCTGCGGTGTAGTAGATATTAACCAATTGCGTTTTACGAATTGGGCTAATGCTCATCCCTCGTTTAAATTTGAACAGAACTAACCGACTATTGCGGTACGCTTCTTGCGCCGGATCTAGTTGTTTATCTTCTGCTTTAAATGCCTTTAAAAATGGCATCCACTCTACTAGCTGCTTAGTCAGTCCTGAGTTTTCATTACGGCTTGATTGAGGATCAAAACTCGGATTGGTCGCTAACCCTAGCCTTTGTATAACCTCTTCGGCTATGGTGTCTGACTTGAGGATTTCAATTTGGGTCAGATAGTATTCCTGGCTTTTAGTATCTAGCCCATACACCTCTTCTATCGACACCGCTTTCGCCTGTGTCGATTCAATTAAAATTGTCGCTCGGGCGGTGTATTCAGAGCGCATCGACAACACCACCAATAAAGTAATTGCCGTGACCATGATGGAAAATAGTAAGATTCGCCACTTATAGTTAAGCAACACATTAAAATACTGACGTATATCTAGCACTTCTTCCTGAGTGAATTGTTTATCTATCATCTCGTGTACCATTTCACCCTTGATTTAAAAGAAGCTTTCAGCGACGGTCAAAATGTCACCGGGCTGCAATTTGCTAAATAAGGTCACTTTGACCGGTTTGGCTTGCGGATCATCACTACTGGAAATCTGCAGGTTAGTTTTCGATGCACGTTCGGTAAACCCTCCGGCGATAGTGATCGCTTGATTTACCGTTAGCCCTGGGTAATACGGGTAACTTCCCGGTTTCATAACCTGACCATTCACAAAAAAGGGACGATATTCAACAATGGAGACGGATACGTTCGGATTGATCAGATAGCCATCCAACAAACCATCATGTATAGCGACTTTCACCTCTTCTAAAGTTCTTCCTTTCAAGCGAACTTTGCCAAGGAATGGATAGTCGATCGTACCATTATCACTGACACGGTTTTCTACAGAGAGCTCGGGTTCATCATAGACTTGAATGCGAATTTGATCGCCGACACCTAGACGATAGTAGTCATCATTAGCCACCGCTAAAGAAGGCAACAGCAATAAACCTAGTAACAAAAAAAACACAGAGAATAAAGACTTCATAATGCCTACATTACTCCCTGGACCGTCAGGTAATACACATTTTGACTGTAGCTAAGTGTACCGAGGTTAGAATCTTTTTCCTCACGACCCAATCCAACCTCAAAGGTTAACCAACGGCGAAAATCATAACTAGCACGTACAGTAGCACTGGTAGTGTCATCTTGGCGATCAGACACTGTGTAGTCCTCGCTCAAACGGGTCAACCCCGCTTCAGTAGCCCACTGAGTATCCCAATTGTGCGACCAATTAACTTGATAAGTTGCCGTATCAATCGCATCCCCATCACCATCAGAATCAGTTGAACGGCGATTAGTAACCAATTGCACTGCCGAATAGGAACGAATGAGATAGGTCACATCCATATCCCAAGAGGCGGAGCTGAAATCTCGGCGACTCGGCGCATCAAAATCTTTCTGCTGATAACCCAACTTGATGTTGCCCTGCAACTTACCTGTAGCATCCCAAGATGTCCCAAGATAGGCAAAATAATGATCATTGTCTTTGTTACTCGCTCCGGGTGCGACAATATCGTAACGACGAGAATTAACGATCACTTCTGCAATCAATGAAGTACGGGGCAGAGCCTGATAATAGAAGGTTGAATTAAAACGTAGTTCATCCCAGTCCTGGTACTGGGTAATGTTACGATTATTCTGATACGTGAAATTTTGCCACCCAACATTGGTCTCAATTCGGCCGATCGCCTCCGGCGAGCCAAAGCCATAGCCCAAATTGAAAGTGTTACTGTCGTATTGGTTGTATTCCAAGCCCAAGGTCGTATCGTTTTCACCACGACCTTCATGTGCCAAAGCTAAGTTGTACTGCAAGGCTAAACGGTGGCGAGAGTTCAATTCCCAATCGCTCGATAGATCAACATAGTGATCAGTAAAATTATCTTGCTGAGAGCTAAAGTACGTCCCGTTACGAAGCCGATAACGAAGCTCTGTTTTATTGCCTTGCGGCTCAATTTGCAGAGCAACACCCGGTTCAATAATTGAAAATGCCGAGCTATCTAACCCTTGGTTCGCTTTCGCAATGTTGTCGTTATAGCCCGTGGATAAGTTGAGGAAAGGCACAATAGCAACACCCGACTCAGTTTCAATCGGATTCGGAGTCGGTTTTGCCATACCAGAAGGTACATAGCTCACTAGTGTCACTACGCAGGCACTCAAAAGAGAAGTCAATTTCATCAGTTAGGTGTGTCCGTTTTTTATTTCTATTTATTCAAGAGTAGCACCCCCTCTCCAAGAAAGGAGTGCCGCTGTTTAATACGCGTTCTTTCCAACAAAACCTTTGAAGATGGTGAGAAAAACGATTTTGATGTCAAACCACAAAGACCAACGATGGATATAATCAAGATCAAATTGTACTCGCTTCTCCATCTTATCTACGGTATCCGTCTCACCACGCCAACCATTAATTTGCGCCCAGCCAGTAATCCCCGGTTTCACTTTATGGCGCAGCATGTAGCGGTTCACTATAGTGCGATACTGCTCATTGTGGGCAACCGCATGAGGCCTAGGACCTACGATGGACATTGTCCCTTGCAGCACATTGAAAAACTGTGGCAATTCATCCAAAGAAGTACGGCGAATAAAGGCGCCAAACCGAGTTACACGTGGATCCCCCTTAGTCGCTTGCTGCACTTTATTGCCATTATCCATTGTCCGCATACTGCGAAATTTCCAAACTTGAATCGGTTTACCATCTAAACCGTAGCGATTTTGCTTAAAGATGATCGGTCCGGGCGAACTAAGTTTGACCCCTATAGCGACAAACAATAAAACAGGGCTAATCAGAAGAAGAATAAGGCTACTCAGTACTAAATCTTCAAAGCGCTTCACCCAGTTTAGCAATCCATTAAATGGGGTATCAAAAATGCTAAATGCATTCACATCACCAATGGTGTACCAACGTGAGTGTAATAAGTTAAACGTAAAAAAGTCCGGCACTATATAGGTATTTACGGTACTGTCTGAAAACGCATCCAGAATTTGGTTAATGCGGTGCTGAGCTTGCATCGGTAACGCAATATAAACATTCTGCACCTGCCCTGTTTTGGCTAGGCTTAGGGCATCATTAATCTTGCCTAATACTGGTGTAGCATCATCAAGACGAGAAGACGTACGATCATCATAAAATCCTTGCAGAACAATACCTAACTCAGGATTGTGATTGAGGTTTGCTGCTAGCTCTTGTCCTTGTGCCGTCATCCCAATAATAACGGCCTTTTTCGTATGTAGACCTTTCTTATGCAAATAGTAGATAGTTGCAAAAGCAAGCACTCGCCACATAATTAACGCGAGAAAAGCTCCCACAAACCAAGTACCTATTACTAAACGAGAAAACTCGATTGCCGTTTTTGAAAAATAGCCCAGCAGGGTTAAACAGGCGATGGTGGCAGTCCAACAAAAAGCCGTATGCAAGGACAGCGAACGTAATTTCGCGGTACGCCAACCACTATAAATATCTAAACTTTCAGCGATATAAGAGTAAAAAAGCACTCCTAGCAAGGCAACTGAAATATATGACATAGTCACGACATGCTGATTAACTTTTATCGCCACATACATGATTAACAGTATAAAAAAGCTATCAATCAATCGGTAGAAAAACTTTCCCGGGTAGATACCAATACGGATTTGTTTTTTTTCCCTCATATCGAAACACTCCTGTTTGACGCATACAATTACCAAAAATCAATTAAAGATAATTTAAATGTATGAATTGTTTTTTACATGTTACATCTTTATCAATAGAAATTGACGCATCAAATTTAAGACTGCAATTAAATTTTACAATCCGAAAAAACAAAACCACACCTATGCTAAACACTCGCCACAAAACAATAGAATTAAATACAAATCAATAAGATATAAATAAGAAAATCACCATAAACATCAACTTAACCACTTCATTTACACAGAAACAAAATAAACGAAAGTTTATTTTTCAACCAAAACATATGGCTTATCTACACAATCTCAATCGAACCAAACTTCAAACTCAAGATTGAGACAGTGTTATTACTCTTGAGACAATCTAGCGAATCAGATTTGAGAGAAAAATTTAAGACACAAAAAATCAAACAACATCGTTATCATCTTAAGTTAAAATCCGAGTAAATATTTAGCTTAGTAGTGAGCACAAAACATTATGAAATACGCTTCACTTTTATTAGTTATCGGTCTTTTTACTGGTCAACTTGCATTAGCTGACACAGCAGAGAATATTCATACATCCACTACCTTTAATGTTGCTTCATGCAGTGACAATACCCAGATTAATGAGTATTTAAGAAACACAACAAATCTTATCGACTCAGTCACTTTGTTGTTGGAAGCATGCCCAGAGAATGCACTAAATATCGCCTCACTTGCGGTAGACCAGAATCCTTTACTAACGCGAGAAATCTATACCGCTCTGTTCCTACAAACTCCACAAACAGAGTTGGTACAAACTGCTGTGGATGCAGTAAAAAGTGTACAGCCAGAGCAACGCTCTAATGTGGTCCAAGCCGCAATTGAAAGTGCTCCGCAAGATCTTGCTCAAGCGATCGTGGATGCGATTGCTGAAGCAGGCCTAATGGATCCCGCCGACCTTCTTATCGCAGCTATTTCCGGTGGTGCCGACCCTGCAACCATAGCTCAGCCAACCGCGGCAGGTATTGCAACGCCACCACCGATTACTCTAACACCTGGGAGCAGCAATACCTTTGGAACTGGCAATGGTAATGGTGGCGGAACAGCTTCACCAAACTGATCGATATCCCAATGACTGACGTTGTAGCCAACACCACTGCAACGTCAAGTAGGAAGGAAATTGCTCACCAAAATAGCCCGAGTCTTGAAATAACCTTTGCCTATATAACCTCGAATCAGTGACTAGAATTGATTAAGTCAAGTCACTGATTTGAGCAGATGAACTCATGACTTCATTTAAAAAAATCCTTTTATTTGCTTTTTTGCTGTTTGTTTTTTGGTTGCCTATTCCACTTGGTAGTAATCGTCCATGGGCTTGGTCACTTAATGAAATCTATACTGCGGCGTTACTGCTTGCCTGTGTAGTGGCAATTCCTGCCCCTCAGTGGTGGCAAGCATTAAAGCGTGCGAAAGTCATTTTGCTCCCGGTTGCACTTTTTACAGTCTGGTCATGGCTACAAAGTTGGCCACGCTTGAACCTTTCCACAGACCCTGGGCTTGTGCTTATTTCGGCTGTCAAATCTCTGCATTACCTGCAAATTTGCTTGGTTGCCACTTTGCTGATTGATACTCCCCACAAACTAAAAATGTTAGCTACCACTATGATAGCTAGTGGTGTATGCCAAGCGTTTTATGCAGGAGTCGTGTTGCTACTCGAACTTCACAGCTCCCCCGTCTTTGCATTGCCTCTTAACCAGCGGGCTTCCGGTAGCTTTGTTTATCACAATCATTTAGCCAACTTCCTCATGCTTAATCTTTGCCTTGGCTTTGGGTTATTGATTGTTCAACTCAGCCGCCAAACCGCATTGGGTTGGAAAGGGACGATGAAAAAGCTCATGTCACTTGCCCTATCGGATAAAGCATTTATCCGTTTGGGCTTGGTAATTATGGTCATCGCGCTTGTCCTTACTCGTTCTAGAATGGGGAACATAGCCTTTTTTATTGCCTTGAGTATTGGCTGTATACTGCTACTGCTTTTTTATCACCACAAACCCAAAAGCATCTATATTCTCATCGTAAGTCTCTTTGTGATTGATACGTTCGTCGTCAGTCACTGGTTTGGGCTAGATAAGGTACGCCAACGTTTGGTGGAGACCAGCTTACAAAGTGAATCACGTGATGATGTGGTTCGTTACGCCTTACAAGCAATTCAAGATCGTCCTCTCACCGGATTTGGTAATGGCACGTTCTACTCCACATTCCCAGCTTATAACCAAGGTAATGTTGCGTTGTTTTACGATCACGCCCATAACGATTATGTACAGTTTGTACTTGAATCTGGCCTAGTAGCAACGGGCTTACTTGGCATGATGGTGCTGTTTTGTGCATGGCGTGCTTTTTACGCCTTTCGGAGGCGCAGTAATCCCACCATGCGGGGGATTGGTTTGGGAAGTTTAATGGCAATTATAGGAGCACTACTGCATATGAGTGTGGACTTTCCCCTGCAAGCGCCTGCGACGACTCTCTATTTTCTCTTCTGTTTACAGCTTGCCAACGGAAGTGGCGTGCTCCCAACACCTAAACATTCTCGTTTACGCACCGTGTAATAAAAAA
>JBOFIW010000116.1:0-7119 GCA_051650365.1 Vibrio sp.
TGGCAAGACATCATTCCGCTACGCCCACGTCATGGTGAAGCGCAAACCTATGATTTGGTTGGCCCAGTGTGTGAAACCAGTGATTTCTTAGGTAAAGATCGCGACTTAGTGCTGGAAGAAGGGGATCTGCTCGCGGTTCGTTCTTCTGGTGCGTATGGTTTTACCATGTCCTCTAATTACAATTCCCGTCCACGAGTGGCTGAAGTGATGGTTGATGGCAATAAAGCCCATTTGGTGCGCCAGCGTGAAACCTTAAGCAGCCTGTGGGCGTTGGAATCGGTTTTACCGGAGTAAAGTTATCTTTTATGCATTTCCATTTTTCTAAAATGCACGGCTTGGGTAACGACTTTATGGTCGTCGACTGCGTTACCCAAAACGTCTTCTTCTCTCCGGAATTGATCCGTCGTCTGGCGGATCGTCATACTGGAGTAGGCTTTGATCAGCTGTTGGTGGTTGAAGCACCTTACGATCCTGAATCCGATTTCCATTACCGAATTTTTAATGCGGATGGCAGCGAAGTGGAGCAGTGCGGCAACGGTGCGCGCTGTTTTGCCCGTTTTGTACGCATGAAAGGGTTAACCAACAAGTACAGCATCAGTGTCAGCACCAAAAAAGGTAAGATGGTGCTCAATGTGGAAGAGGAAGATCTGATCACGGTGAACATGGGTGTGCCGGAATTTGAACCGAGCAAAATCCCATTTCGTGCCAAGCAGAGTGAAAAAACCTATATCTTGCGTGTCGGTGAACATACCCTGTTTTGTGGCGCAGTGAGTATGGGCAATCCGCATGTGGTGACTGTGGTGGATGACATTCGCACTGCAGCGGTAGAAACCTTGGGACCGCTTCTGGAATCTCACGAACGCTTCCCTGAGCGTGTGAATGCCGGCTTTATGCAGGTGGTGAGCCGTGAAGAGATCAATCTGCGCGTTTATGAACGTGGTGCGGGCGAAACCCAAGCCTGTGGCAGTGGTGCTTGTGGCGCGGTTGCGGTCGGAATTCTGCAAGGGTTACTGGATGAGCAAGTACGTGTACATTTACCTGGTGGCGAACTGGAAATCAGTTGGAAAGGCCCAGGCAAAGCACTTTACATGACAGGACCTGCCACGCACGTCTACGATGGCCAAATCTCTTGCTAATTGAGGTTCAATTTTGTCTCAGGTAACGGCAGACGCTCTGACCGCCCAAGTGGTGGCAGAGTATCTTGATGAACACCCCGACTTTTTTCAGCATCATGCCTATTTGGTTGAGCGCTTAGCTCTCCCGACTCAAGCGGGTGCTGTATCTCTTGCTCATGTGCAGTTAGCGCGCCAGCGTCAGCGGATTGAGGATCTTGAAGAAGAGATCACCGGTTTGATGTCGCTCGCCGCGAATAACGATCGCACTTTCCATGAATTTATGGATTTGCAAGAGCAGATCCTCAAATGCTCGTCTCTGCAAGCGGTACTGCATGCCATTGAAGCGAAAGCGCGTGAGTTGAATTTACGTGCTTATGTGCGCCTTATGCAGCGACATGATGAGAAATATGGTTTAGCCAGTGAGGATTGGCAGCGCTTTGCGACCAACCACTTTAATGGCAAGTCAGCCTATTTAGGTCGTTTACGGCAAACGGATCGCCAACGTCTGTTGGGTGATAGGCCTGCGCCGGAAATGGGCTCCTATGTGGTACTACCCTTACATCGCCAGGCTCCGTTAGGTATCTTGGCTTTTGCGAGTGAAGATGGCGGCCACTTTCAGCCGAGTATGGACACCTTGTTTTTACGCCATCTGGCGTTAGTCTTAGCTCATCTGATAGAGACTTTACCTTGGCAGTCACACGATGAAGACCGAAGAACTCACCCCGCTTCCTAATGCGTTAGCTCAGCCGCTGGAACGATTTTATGCTTATCTGCACAGTGAAAAAGGGCTGAGCCTCTATACGCAGCGTAACTACAAGCAGCAACTTGAGACTATGACGCGTTACTTGGCGCAAATGGGCTTAACCAGTTGGCCTCAGCTCGATACGGCTTGGGTAAGACAATTGGTCGTGTTGGGTAAGCGACAAGGCATGAAGGCCAGTAGCATTTCTACCCGTTTATCTTCATTGCGCAGCTTTCTCGATTTTCTGATTTTGCGCGGTGAGTTGCAGGCGAATCCAGCGAAAGGTGTTTCTGCACCACGCAAGCAACGTCCGTTGCCGAAAAACCTTGATGTTGACGAAATGGCGCAATTGCTGGAAGTGACCGACGATGATCCACTTTCCATTCGTGACCGTGCGATCATGGAGCTGATGTATGGCTCAGGTTTACGTTTGGCAGAACTGGTGTCAATTGATGTGAAAGACGTCAATCTGCGTGACGGGGAAATTCGCGTCATCGGTAAAGGTAACAAAGAGCGCAAAGTCTGGTTTGCTGGGCAAGCACAAGAGTGGGTTGGGAACTGGCTGAAACTGCGCAGTCAGTTGGCCAATAGTGATGAAACGGCGCTGTTTGTTTCCAAACTCGGTACGCGTATTTCACACCGCAGCGTGCAAAAACGCATGGCGGAATGGGGGCAGAAGCAAGCGGTAGCGAGCCATATCAGCCCGCATAAACTGCGCCACTCTTTTGCTACGCACATGTTGGAGTCGAGCAATAATCTGCGTGCCGTGCAGGAGTTGCTTGGTCACGAAAATATCGCCACCACGCAAATCTATACTCACCTCGACTTTCAACATCTGGCTCAGGTGTATGATCAGGCGCACCCCCGCGCCCGCAAAAAGAACAAGGACTAAGCATGCTGTTTTATCGCTCATTGGCTCCGATTCAGGCACTCACTTTCGACTTGGACGATACGCTTTACGACAACCGTCCAGTTATCAAGCAAGTGGAAGCGAAAGCCACCGAGTGGCTGTTAACCCAGCATCCAGTGACGGCTACGCGACCTTTGAGTTGGTGGCAAGCGTTGAAACGTGATATCGCGAAACAGTTTCCTGAACGGTGTCACGATGTGAGCGAATGGCGTTATTTGCAGGTAATGCATGGTCTCATTCAGTTGGGCTATGCCCAACCACAGGCTGAGCAGGCAGCGCGAGATACCCTTGAGGAAGTCATGTACTGGCGAAATCAAGTGAATGTGCCCACTGAAACTCATCGTGTTTTGGCCGAATTGGCGACTAAAATGCCGCTGATTGCGATCACCAATGGTAATGTGCAGGTGGAAAAAATTGGTTTGAGTGATTATTTCCAATCAGTGCTACGTGCTGGGCCGGATGGACGGGCTAAGCCTTACGCCGATCTCTTTCAATTGGCTGCACAACAACTCCAATTGCCAGCAAGTTCGATCTTGCATGTCGGAGACAATTTGCAAACCGATGTGCTGGGTGCTCGACAAAGTGGTTTTCAGGCATGCTGGTTTAACGACCAAGGGCAGAGCATTCGTCGACAGAGTAAAGCGAGCGTGTTACCTGATGTGGAAATTGAATGCTTGCCACAGTTGTTATTGATTTTCAACTGATTGCATATTGCTGGGTCGCAAAAATCACATTGCTTAAGTATTGAGTATGGTTTGCGGTAAGGTTTGCATTGCATAATGCCTAAACATCTCACTGGCTTAGCAGCTCTTTATGTTCACGGTTTCTCGTCTCATCCCTGATTTGGCATCAGTACACTCAGTGCTCGGGGCTGTTGATCTTCCCCATGGGCAATCCGTATTAGTTCAAATCTTCTCTTCATTTAGTCCTGAGCAGGTTCTCATACTTTCTGAGCAGATCCGTGAAAAATTCCCACATGCTTATCTATTAGGATGCAGTACCGAAGAGGTTATTTTTCAAGGGGAAATTCATCGTCAAACCACTTTGCTGCAAATAACGGTATTTGAGCAGACGTACCTCAGTCGTGCGGTAGTGGCCTATAGCGATGATTATGTTGAAGATGGCAGACGCTTAGCTCGGCAGTTAGAACTCAATGAAGCCTCAAAAGTGGTCGTCTGTTTTTCTGAGCAGATGGATGTGCGACAAGTACCACGTTTTGTTTTACAAACCTCGCAGGGGACTGCGATCCCGGTAGCTGGTGGTGCTGCCAAACATACACCAGCAGGACGCTGGGTGCTGCTAGATGATGCTTGTTATCAAAATGCGAGCGTGGCGGTGGCACTGCATGGTGAAGCGCTGCATGTTGAAACGGGAGGCTATACCGAGTGGCAGCCTGTGGGGCGTGCCTATCGTGTCACCGCCGTAGAAGGTAATCGGGTTTTACGTCTTGATGATGAGCCGATTGAAGCGATTTATGAGCGCAATCTTGGTCTGCAACCGGACATGCCACGCGAGTGGCTGATCAGTTTTCCACTGCTTAAAGGCGAGTATCGGCAGCAAGATATTTTTCTGCCCCTTAGCCAAGACCCACAAGGTGGGCTCTGTTTTGACCGGCCATTGGCTGTGCAAGATGAAGTGCGTTTTTGTTTTAACCATCCTTCTTTAACTCTTGAGCAGGTGCACTTCACCGCGAAGCAGTTGCAAGCTAAGCAGTGCCAGCAAGTATGGGTATTTAACTGCGCCTTACGGCTGAATTTCATGCATGAGAACCATGAACTCCAACCCTTGCAAGCTGTGGCTTCAACCGATGGCTGTTACTGCTGGGGGGAGTTGTTGCATCATAAAGGGCAGCAGCAGGTGATGCACCATAGCATGACGTTCCTTGCTCTGCGTGAAGGAGAGCTGCGCGATATTGAACATACGCCGGTGCCGACTTATCCGCAGGTTGTCGCATCCCCCTTGTTTAACTTAATTCGCCATGCGTTTCACGATTTGGACGTGATGACCGATAACCTTGCGCAGCAGATCCGTGTACAAACCTCACAGCTCACCGCTAGCTACCGCCGGGATCGCCGAACAGGATTGCCGAACCGTGTGGTATTGCGCGAACGATTACAGATGTTTGCAGAAAATGAGCACTTAATCGTGATCAAAGTGACCAACTTCAATCAGATTAATGAAAAGTACGGTTATCCGGTTGGGGATCAATTGCTACGTGATTTGAGCGAGCAGTTTCAGAGCTATCTGGAGCAGAAACTGGCTGGCCGTAGTGCATTGTATGCGATAGGTGTTGGTGAATGGGCAACCGTATTTCATTCTCGAGGGGATGGAAAAATCATTCATGGTCATTTCTATCAGTTTGTGGAGCAGTTGGAGCACGTCAATTTTGAGCCTTGTGGACTGCCGAATCTGGATTATCTGTCAATTTCATTATGCGCAGGTTTAGTTAGCCAAGGTGATTTCGCTGAACACACGCCAGATGAATTATTACTGCGTGCGATAGAAGCACGTCGCCACGCATTTAATAATAATCGTCACTTTTGTAATGCATCACGGCTCAAAACTCAGGAAACGGTACGCCAAGAGCGGTTGCACTGGCTATCACGTGTGAGTCGAGCTGTGTTACGTGATGATGTGGTGGTGTATGCACAACCAATCTGTCAGGCGCGGAATCACATAGTTAGTTCGTATGAGTGTCTGGTGAGAATTGAAGATGACGGTGAAATTATTCAACCGGGGCAATTTCTCCCTATCATTACCGATACGCATCTCTACACTCGTTTAAGCCGACAAATGATCACCCATACTTTCAATATGATGCGTCATCGACCGGAAGCTTTTTCTCTCAATCTCTCTCCACAGGATTTGATGAGTGAGCGCACTTTGCAACATTTAGAAGCGGCAATCAAATCGGTGACTGATCCTTCACGCGTTGGTTTAGAAGTGCTGGAAAGTGAGCAGATTAAAGATTACGGACGGATGATTGAAGTGTGTAACCACTTCCGCTCACTGGGGGCGACCATCATAGTCGATGATTTTGGTAGTGGTTATTCCAATATTGATGAGATAGTGAAGTTGGAGCCACAAGTGATTAAGCTCGATGGTAGCTTGATCCGTAATATCGATCAGGATGTGAAGCAGCGTCGGATTGCCGAGCAGCTCGTGAAATTGTGCCAAGTGCTTAATGCAAAAACCGTGGCTGAATTTGTGCATAACCAGACGGTTTGTCGCATCAGTGAAGATATGGGGGTGGATTACCTACAAGGCTACTTCCTTGGTCGCCCAACACGATTGGGGTAGTGGTAAGCGTCATCCTAATAGCTTGAAGTTGCAGCCGATTGCGCTGCACTTCAAGTCGGGAAAGTAGAACCCTCCATCCAGCAATGGCCGCTTTTATCGGCCTGAAATACGTTCATCGAATAGTGGTAAAACTGCTCTAATGCATCAGCCTGCGGCTTGGCTTGAAATTGGCGCAATAAAGCTAACCCAACTTCCAGTGTGCACAGATTGCCTTGCTGCTGATTGCGTCGGAGTTGATAAGCAGAGGCTTGTTGCGTGGTGAGATGGACTCGCGGTAAGTCGGCTAACCAAGGGCTTTTGCGCTCCATCTTTTTGGCTTCCTGCCACGTTGCATCCAGCACAATAAAGTGCGCGATTTCTTCTGGCTTCAGAGTTCGGATAGCACACTCTAAAGCCACACTCTCCTCTGAAGGGTAAACCAAAAATGATCGCGTATTGGGTTGGGTGATGTGTGCTTGCAACTCGGTGTTGGCGGATACTCGACTCCACGAGTAAGCGTGACACTCGGCCATGGATTTGAGCAACCAGCGTCCGGTATTGGTCTCGCGCTGCCACTCATTGTCATGGGTGAGCAGCGAGAGTTGAAACGGTGCGCTGAACTGAGGAATAGCAGTACAGAGGCATTGGTATTTTAGCCCGCACTCAGGACACGCTGAACTCACAGTTTGACACCTGATTGCATGGGTGAGAGGCCATCTGAAAATAGCACCACTGGGCTTACCTGATCTGCGCTGGCTTCGGGCGTAACACTTGGGTTAGTGGGGTAACTAATGCCATTGTATTGCAAACGGTGTAGCGCTGGTGTGGCTCCACCACCACGCACGTTGAGCATCAAGTCTTGCCAACCATGTTGAGTCTGTTTACCTAAGTGAATCGGATTTTGTACGAGAGTTATGCGGCTGTTGAACTGCCACTGCTGATTTTGCTGCTCGAAAATCAGCAAAGTACAGCCTCCGGTACCGCACCAATCCAGTTGAACCAGTAATTCGGGTTGCTCATCGCCATTGAGATCATATTTCAACCAACGATATTGGGTCTTATCTGGCGCGGTT
>JBOFIW010000117.1:0-3265 GCA_051650365.1 Vibrio sp.
CCCCAAGTTTCAGTCTTTTTTTACTAGTCGCGATTCGTAGTGCTTTGAGTATTGATGATTTGATTTCAGGCTTGTCCTGAGAATAAGGAATACTCATGTTCGAAAAACCAGTAGTAAAAACGTTTCAGTACGGTAACCATACCGTTACTCTAGAAACCGGTGTTATGGCTCGCCAAGCAACGGCAGCAGTTATGGCAACCATGGACGACACCGCGGTGTTTGTTAGCGTAGTTGGTAAGAAAGAAGCCGTTGTTGGTCAAGATTTCTTCCCTCTGACTGTAAACTACCAAGAGCGTACTTACGCTGCAGGTAAAATCCCTGGTGGTTTCTTTAAGCGCGAAGGTCGCCCTTCTGAAGGCGAAACGCTGACAGCACGTCTGATCGATCGCCCAATTCGCCCACTGTTCCCAGATGGTTTCACTAACGAAGTGCAAGTGATTGCGACTGTAGTTTCTGTTAACCCAGACGTACAACCTGACATCATTTCGATGATCGGTACTTCTGCAGCGCTGGCGATTTCTGGCCTTCCATTCAATGGCCCAATCGGTGCAGCTCGTGTTGGCCACATTGATGGTCAATTGGTTCTGAACCCAAGTGAAAAAGAGCTGAAACAGTCTCGTCTGGATCTAGTAGTTGCGGGTACTGACAACGCAGTTCTGATGGTTGAATCAGAAGCTCAAATTTTGACTGAAGAAGAGATGCTGGCAGCGGTTGTGTTTGGTCACGATCAACAACAAGCCGTTATCAATGCAATCAACGAATTCGCAGCAGAAGTTGCAACACCAGCATGGGAATGGGTTGCTCCAGCTGAAAACACTGAGCTGAAAGCGAAAGTGGCTGCTCTAGCAGAAACACGTCTGGTTGAAGCGTACCAAATCACTGAGAAGATGGCGCGTTATGATCGCATCCATGAAATCAGTGCTGAAGTGAGCGCGGCTCTGCTGGCTGAAAACGAAGCGTTGGATGCAAAAGAAATTCACACTATTTTCCACGATCTGGAAAAAACTGTTGTACGTCGTAGCATCATCGCGGGTAACCCACGTATTGATGGCCGTGAAAAAGACATGGTTCGTGCTCTGGATGTACGTACTGGCGTTCTGCCACGTACCCACGGTTCAGCCCTGTTCACACGCGGTGAAACTCAGGCTCTGGTAACTGCCACTTTGGGTACTCAACGTGATGCACAAATCATTGATGAACTGACTGGCGAAAAGAAAGACCACTTCCTACTGCACTACAACTTCCCTCCATACTGTGTAGGTGAAACTGGTTTTGTAGGTTCTCCTAAGCGTCGCGAAATCGGTCATGGCCGTTTGGCGAAGCGTGGTATCGCAGCTGTTATGCCTTCAGTAGACGAGTTCCCATACACTGTACGTGTGGTTTCTGAGATCACTGAATCGAACGGCTCATCTTCAATGGCTTCTGTGTGTGGCTCATCTCTAGCTCTGATGGATGCGGGGGTACCAATCAAGGCTTCTGTTGCGGGTATCGCAATGGGTCTTGTGAAAGAAGAAAATGATTTCGTAGTTCTGTCTGACATTCTGGGTGATGAAGACCACCTAGGTGACATGGACTTTAAAGTAGCGGGTACCGCAACTGGTGTTACTGCACTGCAGATGGACATCAAGATCGAAGGTATCACCAAAGAGATCATGCAAATCGCGCTGAACCAAGCAAAAGGTGCTCGTCTGCACATTCTGTCTGTGATGGATCAAGCGATCTCTGCTGCACGTAGCGATATTTCTGAATTTGCTCCACGTATCCACACCATGAAAATCAGTGTAGATAAGATCAAAGACGTGATCGGTAAAGGCGGTGCGGTAATTCGTCAGCTGACTGAAGAAACTGGCACTACGATCGAGATCGAAGATGACGGTACGATCAAGATCGCAGCCACTGACGGTGATCAAGCGAAAGAAGCGATTCGTCGTATTCAAGAAATTACTGCAGAAGTTGAAGTTGGTGTGATTTACACGGGTAAAGTGGCTCGTCTGGCGGACTTCGGTGCGTTTGTAACGATTCTTCCTGGCAAAGATGGCCTAGTACACATCTCTCAAATCGCTGATAAGCGTGTAGAGAAAGTGTCTGACTACCTGACTGAAGGCCAAGAAGTTCAAGTTAAAGTACTTGAAATTGACCGCCAAGGCCGTGTTCGTCTAAGCATGAAAGAAGCGGTTGAAACGCCAGTGGAAGCGGCTGCTGAAGTAGCACCACAAGCTGAATAATTTTTCGTTTACGGCAAAAACAACAAGCACTTTGACTTTTCTAAACAAAAGCGTGCTATAAAGGGAGCGTAATTCGCTCCCTTTTTTATGCGAAATTCCACAGGAGTACGATGAGTGAAATGGTTTCGATTCCCTGCCGCAGTGATTGGATTGGCTCTGCTGTCTGGGTGTGCCTCACAGAGTGAATCTTCTTCCCAGTGGCTTTATCCGCCGATGGCGATACCACTGCAAGCCTCGATTCAGCAAGAAGTTCAAATTGCTCGTTTGAGCCAATTATTGCAGCGCACGGATCTTGAACCGGAAGTGCGCGCCAAAATGCTTTTTGAACGCGGCAACTATTACGATAGTGTGGGATTGCGTGATTTAGCACGGCTCGATTTTACTCAGTCTTTATCTATCAATCCTGCTCAGCCAGATGTATTTAATTTACTTGGGGTGTATTACACCGAGGCGGGCGAGTTTGATGCGGCGTATGAATCTTTTGATTCCACGCTAGAGTTAGATCCCAGTAACGAATATGCGGTACGCAACCGTGCGATTGCGCTCTATTACGGAGAACGTCCGCAACTGGCATTGGAAGAGATGCAACAGCATTACCAGCAAGATCCACAAGACCCGTTCCGTGCACTGTGGTTATACATCATCGAAAGCGATGTTGACGCTGTCAAGGCGCGAGCCGATCTGCTTGAGCGTTATAAACAGCATGATGAGCAGTGGGGCTGGGTACTGGTGGGTTTGATGCTCGATCAGCTTTCAGAAGAGGTGACCTTTAAAGCGATTATTTCAGCGTCACGAGAAAATGATCTGTTGGCACAGCGCCTCACAGAGGCGTATTTCTATCTAGGTAAGCGTTATCAGATGCAAGGAGAGCTGGCTCATGCTCTTTCTCTGTATAAGCTCGCGATTTCATTTAATGTCTATGAATATGTAGAGCACCGCTACTCATTCCTTGAGTTAGGTCGTATTTATCAGCAAGTGCGTGAAGAGCATCTGGCAAGAGCAAAAGCCGAATCACTGACACAATAGTGTCACTCCTTGAT
>JBOFIW010000118.1:0-2290 GCA_051650365.1 Vibrio sp.
GTTGGCCAGTAGCCGATGATATTAGCTCCGCTCTTCTTGATCTGGTTGTGCAGTAGCCCCATCGCATCCAGGTACCATTCGCCATAGCCTTCTTGATCGCCTAAGCCGAATAACGCGACGTACTTGTTTTTTAGCGACACGCCATCGATGTGATCCCATACCGCACTCCAGTCTTCTTGAATTTCACCGAAATCCCACGTTGAAATGCCCAACAGTAAAAGGTCGTAATCACTCATTAAAGTGAGGGGGGATTCTTTTACGTTGTGGATGTCCACCAACTCTTCACCTAACATGGCGCGAATTTTCTCCGCGGTCATTTCGGTATAGCAGGTGGTTGAGCCATAAAATAGACCAATCTTCATCAATAATTTGTATCTGTCTGCGAAGGAATGGCAAATTCTAACCATAAAAATGATCGGAATGCAGCCAATATCCTGCATCACACGCGTTTTTATGCTATTAAACCCGCTGTAAATAGAGTGCTAAAGCTGAGGACAGAGTGAGCGAAGCCTTATCTCCCGACCAAGGGTTGGTGGAACAATTTTTAGATGCGATGTGGCTAGAACGTGGTTTGGCTGAAAATACCGTGGTTTCCTATCGTAATGATTTAAGTAAACTACTCGGATGGATGGCGCAGCATCAATATCGGCTCGACTTTATTAGCTTTTCGGGACTGCAAGAGTACCAAAGCTGGTTGACGGAGCAGGGTTATAAACCGACCTCGAAAGCGCGTATGCTGTCGGCGATTCGTCGGCTGTTTCAATACCTGTACCGCGAGAAGGTACGTGCCGATGACCCTAGTGCACTTTTGATCAGTCCGAAATTGCCAACGCGCTTACCGAAAGATCTGACGGAAGCGCAAGTTGAAGCGCTCTTAAGTGCGCCGGATCCACAAACACCGATAGAGCTGCGCGATAAAGCCATGCTCGAACTGCTGTATGCTACCGGGTTGCGGGTGACGGAATTGGTGTCGCTGACCATGGAAAACATGAGTTTGCGCCAAGGTGTCGTGCGGGTGATTGGTAAGGGCGGTAAAGAGCGTTTAGTCCCAATGGGTGAAAATTCTGTTGAATGGATTGAAACTTTTTTGCAGCAAGGGCGGTCTTTACTCCTTGGGGAGCAGACATCGGATATCGTATTCCCCAGTAGTCGTGGTCAACAAATGACTCGGCAAACCTTTTGGCATCGTATTAAGCACTATGCGGTGATTGCGGAGATTGATGTTGAACAGCTTTCCCCACACGTATTGCGTCATGCGTTTGCCACTCACTTGCTCAATTATGGGGCGGATCTGCGCGTGGTGCAGATGCTGCTTGGGCATAGTGATTTATCAACCACACAAATTTATACTCATGTCGCGACTGAGCGGCTTAAACAACTCCACAACGAGCACCATCCAAGGGCTTGAAAATAAGGTGATTTTCATGAGCGTACTGCGCCGACTAACATGGCTGGCATTTCCTTTATTGAGTTTGGCATTCAACGTACAAGCGAGCACTGCACCCACCGAGTTCAACAAAGCCGAGCTTGAGCAGCGTTTTGCCAAGCTTGGATTACAGGTTCAAGAGATTAAACCTGCTGATATTCAAGGCTTGCTTGAAGTGCAAACCTCTGGTGGCATCTTATTTTCCTCTCCGGATGGTAAGCATTTCATTGCTGGGACACTTTATGCGTTAGATGGCAATGGTGGCTATGTGGATGTGTTGGCACAGCGCCAAGCGCCACTCAATGCGAAAAAACTGGCCGCGTTACAAGACAGCATGATTGAATTTAAAGCTCCGAATGAGAAATACGCGATCACCGTGTTTACCGATATCACTTGCGGTTACTGTGTGCGCCTGCACAGCCAGATCAAAGATTACAATGATTTAGGAATTACGGTTCGTTACTTGGCTTATCCACGTCAGGGACCTAAAGGTCAAGTTGCGGATCAAATGGCGGCCATCTGGTGTTCTAACGATCCGAAAGCGGCGATGCACGATGCGAAAGTGAATCGTAAAACCATTACTGCTGATAAAGATATTGCCCAGTGTCAGCAGACGATTGAAAAACACTACATGCTAGGTCATGAGCTAGGCATTAGCGGCACACCCGCGATCTTCCTGCCGAATGGCGAGATGGTTGGTGGTTATTTACCGGCACCACAACTGCTGCAACGCCTGCAAGCGACACAATAATCACCCATTGATTAAGGAATCAGGCCAAAGGTAACTTTGGCCTGTCACAGCATGATAGAAATCCAGCGACGCCCTGAACCCGATCTCTCACTTCTTCCTGACCACATCGACCC
>JBOFIW010000119.1:0-2736 GCA_051650365.1 Vibrio sp.
GCTCGGTGTTTTAGTTCTTTTTGCAGCTGCGCATTTTCAATGCGGCGCAATTCTGCTTTGCTGGCTGTGAGGTGGGCAATGATCCGCGCTGCTAGCTCCTGTTTATTGAATGGTTTTGATAGGTAGTCATTGGCTCCTGCTTCAAACCCTCGTACACGATCATCTGATTGATTGAGTGCCGTCAACATAATGATCGGCAGCGCGGCATGATCGTAGGTTTGTCTGAGCTTCTCACAGACTTGGTAGCCGCTCATACCCGGCATCATGATATCAAGCAACAAAAGTTCTGGCTTTTCACGCTTTACCGCTTCAAGCACTTCATGACCATCTCTGACGGTGTGTACACGATAACCTTCAAGGCGTAAAAAGCTGTCTAATACTCTGAGGTTAACTGGCTCGTCATCCGCCACTAGTAGCAATGGGCCGTGTGCATTCTCAGGTAAGGTGGTTTGCTCAGGCAGTTCTGTATCCAAAATTTCGGGAGCTTGGAAGTGTGGTAATTCAGTTAAGCGAGCTTGTTCAATGGCTTCTTGGGAAGCCAACGGAAGGGTGAAACTGAATGTTGTGCCTACCATTGGTTGGCTGCTTACATATAAGGTCCCCCCCATCAGTTCAATTAATTGACGAGTGATCGAAAGCCCTAAACCCGCACCTTGGCGGTAACGGCTAGCATCACGGCCAGCTTGGATTAATGGTTCGAAGATTTGCTCTAGTTGATCGGCTGGAATGCCTTGTCCAGTGTCAACGACTTGTACGCGGATTTTGTCGTCCATATAAGTTGCCGAAATGACGATTTTTCCCTCAGAAGTGTACTTAATAGCATTACCGATCAGGTTATACAGTACTTGTTCTAGGCGTTGTGGATCGGCGTAAACCCACACGGCTTGTTCTGGCACTTGGTTAATGATGCGCAGCGTTTTTTTGCCGAGTAAATGGTTTGAAAGCTCAAGCACCAAACGGGTTGCACTCGATAAATCGACGGCTCCTTTTTGGATATCCAACGCACCATAGCGCATTTTGTGGTAGTCCAGCAGGTCATCGACCAAGGTGGCTAAACGTTGTCCACTACTGATGATGATGTCGAGTTGATACTTATGAGCGGCGGTCAGTGGGCCATTGGCACCAGAGACTAACGCTTCAGCAATCCCGATCATGCCATGCAGAGGTGTGCGTAACTCGTGCGATGTTGTCGCGAGGAATTCATCTTTGAGTTTGTTCGCGAGCTGCAATTCATCGTTTTGTTTACGAATGATCAGGAGATTGTTTTCTAGTTCTTTATTTTGTGATTTGATCAGCGATATTTTTTCGCGAATGGAACGCTGCATGCGTTCAAAACTGACCGCCAAGCGGCCTATTTCATCTTTACGCTCGGTATTGATCATTGCTTCATCAAGATCGCCAGCCGAGACTCGTTCTGCTGCCCAAGTTAGTTTCAATAGTGGGGAAGTTATGAAATTGGAAAGATAATGGGAAGCGATCACCACGAGAACAATCGCAGTTAACATGGCGAAAACAAAGAGTTTTTCTAATTGGCGCACCCGTGCAAACGCTTCTTTTTCTGGTAGCTCAACCACCAGCGCCCAATGGATGCTATTGAGATTAATTGGTGCGTAGGCGGCAATGATCTGCTCATCATCGGTATTAGTGTAAGTCCCCACTGCACGCTGACCTGATAACGCTAAATCCACCACCTCTTTGCTCTTTTCGACAGAGATTTCTGCAGAAGCTAAGGTGCGTGAGCGATGGTCTTGACCAACCAGAATTGTTTGCATTGATGGATTGCTGCTCCCATCTGCAATTAGCTTAGTGATCGCATTGCTTGGTAGACGGAACATGGCATAGCTATGTAAGTAACCTTGTTGAATGATTGGGGCTCCGAGCCAAGCGTATTGTTTACCATCTTCTTGAACAAAGTCGGAGATCACTACTGGGGTAAAATCTTCATTAATTTTACGCTGCTCATTAACGGTTTGTTCAAGGCGCTTAAAGGTATGCCCAAGATTAGAATCTTGATACTTCCCCGTTAATAAATTGGTCCCGAAATTATCGTATTTATAGATGGAGTAAACCACATTGCCATCAATATCAACGAGCAAAATGTCATCAAAATCCGAACGTTTTAGTAATTCTAAAAATGCCCAATGGTAACGTTTGTGTAGAAGTCTATAACGTTCACTGCCCACATAACTGCTGGACTGCGGCAGTACCGATGTTTTTATCTGATCACCTGAGCCGGGGATATAGCGCTGTTGGGCATGCTCGCGTGCTGCTTCAATGCTGACATCTAAGCGCTGGAAAGCGTTCACTAAACCATAAAAGCGACCACCACTGGCATAAGCGAGTTCGGAGCGGACAAAGCCCATTACTTCTGATTCTTTGGACATCACGTAGTCAATGACCTGCTGTTGCTTGGTATCACGCACAGAAACGAGGTAAGAGGTGCTTTGCTCTTCCAAGTCTTTGCTGTGTGAGTGCAGAAAAAACAGCGCAGTAATGGTAAGAGGTATGATGCTAAGTGCCAGAAATGCCGCCATCAGCGTATTTTGCAGGCGCTTAAACTTTTGCTTTCGATAGAACCTAAACATAATTAAGGCGTTACTTTTGGTGAAACTCGGTGGCGATCGCCAACCAGGAGTGGGTGAATGACAAGAAAAACCTAAAGTAACGAAATTAACGAGTTTTTTTACTTTGACAAGTAAGTCCAAGCTAAAGCGTGGGCGTAGGCGCAAAATTGTG
>JBOFIW010000120.1:0-5460 GCA_051650365.1 Vibrio sp.
GGCACTCTGCTGGCTGACTACCCATGGATGCTAGCAATGGTGCTGTTCTTTGCTTCTATGTTGCTTTACTCACAAGGTGCAACCACGGTAGCGCTGATGCCAGCTGCTCTTGCGATTGGTGTAGCACCGCTGACGGCAGTCGCTTCCTTTGCTGCGGTGAGTGCACTATTCGTACTACCAACTTACCCAACCTTGTTGGCGGCGGTAGAAATGGATGACACTGGGTCAACGCGTATTGGTAAATACGTTTTTAACCACCCATTCTTCATTCCTGGCGTAGTGACGATTGCCAGTGCTGTAGCATTTGGCTTCATGTTTGGTAGCCTGTTTATCTAAGAATAAAGTGCAAAATCACGGGAGCTTCGGCTCCCTTTTTTATTGTTGTGAAACTTATTGGCACATCCAAAGGTCTGATTGGGTTACTATGACAACCAAATGATTGATAACGATTTGACCATGCGCACACTGTTACTCTGCTTTTCACTACTGTTTGCCCTGCTTACCCAACCAGCTTGGGCGCTATTTGGTAATAACGCCAACACCAGCACTCCAAGTTTTGCTTCCAGCCAGAACCGTTTTGTTCCGGTCGATGAAGCTTTCCCGTTTAATGCGTTCCAACAAGGTTCAACCTTGTTTGTCGATTGGCAAGTCAAAGAGGGGTATTACCTCTATCAAGACAGGATCAGCATCAGTGGTGAAAATCTTGAGATCGGTGAGTACTCACTGACCGAAGGCGAACCCTACCGCGATGAGTTTTTTGGTGATGTGAAGATCTACACGACACCGCTTTCCGTTCCTCTAACATTGAAGGCATTTCAAAACGGCGCAAAAGTGATCGTACAGTATCAAGGCTGTGCCAAAGCAGGATTCTGCTATCCTCCAGAAACTCGAGTGATCGACATTACGCCATTTAACGCAGAATCAAACCGCGTTATCGAACCTAAAACCAACACATCAACACAAGCAACACTACCACAAACCGATAGTGCGCCCACTTCAGCCCAAGATTCACTGGCCGATAAACTTGCACAAAATTGGTGGACACCACTGCTGTTTTTAGCGCTTGGCGTTGGTCTGGCTTTCACCCCTTGTGTTCTACCGATGTACCCGATTTTAACCAGTATCGTGCTTGGGGGCGCACAGCTGACCCAACGCCGTGCGCTACTGCTCAGTGTGATTTACGTACAAGGCATGGCACTCACTTACACCTTGCTTGGGTTAGTGGTCGCTTCAGCTGGATTGCAATTTCAAGCCGCGCTACAACACCCTTACGTGCTGATTGGCTTGAGTGTGCTATTCGTTACTCTTGCCCTTTCTATGTTTGGCTTGTACAGCTTACAACTGCCCAGCAGCCTACAGACCCGACTCAATGCTCTGAGTAATTCCCAACAAGGTGGTAGCCTACCCGGAGTGTTTGCCATGGGGGCGATTTCAGGCTTGGTTTGCTCACCTTGCACCACTGCGCCACTTTCTGGTGCACTGCTTTATGTGGCGCAAAGCGGAGATTTGCTTACCGGAGCGGTCGCACTTTATGCGCTAGCAATGGGCATGGGCATTCCGCTAATTCTGGTTGCCGTGTTTGGTAACAAGCTGCTGCCAAAGGCGGGCAACTGGATGGAGCGCGTGAAAACCCTGTTTGGTTTTGTGTTGCTCGCCGCCCCCATCTTCCTATTAGAGCGTATTCTGCCTGAACTTTGGTCGACCGTACTTTGGTCAGCGCTTGGCTTGGCAGCATTCGGCTGGCTGTATCATGTCAAAAACAACCTACCTTTTGGGGGTTGGAAACAGAGCCTAATTGGAATTGTGGCGATTTTAGGACTACTGGCTTCCGCACAACCTGCACTCAATCACTGGTTTGCTCCGAGTCAAACAGCTCAGCAGGTCAAACAGATCCAATTTACTCGCATCGCTAATCTAAGCGAGCTGCAAAGCGCACTGGCAGACGCCAAAGCACAAGGTAAACCTGTGATGCTCGATTTCTATGCCGATTGGTGCGTGGCGTGTAAAGAGTTTGAGAAATACACCTTTCACGCCAAGCAAGTGGAAAACAAGCTCAGCGGCTTTGTACTGCTGCAAGCCGATGTCACTAAAAATCAGCCGCAGGATATTGAGTTACTCAAGGCGCTGAATGTGCTCGGCTTACCTACGATTGAGTTTTGGAATGCACAAGGCGAACCCGTACCAAATGCCCGTATCACTGGCTTTATGGCGGAGCAGCCGTTTCTTGATCATCTCGCCCAGCAGGGTTTGTAAACTAAAGCCCCACTCGTTATACGGTGGGGCTACTCAGATCACTTATTCAAACTCATGCATTTAAAAAGGGATACAGTTCAGACTTTTAGCGGGTAAAGATTGTTCACTGCGTTAAACAGAACAATAATTCCTATAACTGTTTGGTAAACCTGTTGTGACGTCATGGACTCGACCTACACCATCATCATTGCTGATGACCACCCCCTGTTTCGCAATGCACTGTTTCAATCGGTGCACATGGCGATCAGCGGTGCGAATTTGCTGGAAGCAGATTCACTTGATGCTTTGTTGCATCTACTCAATAAGGAGCCCGATCCCGATCTGCTCCTACTCGATCTGAAAATGCCCGGTGCCAATGGCATGTCAGGCTTGATTCACCTACGTTCTGAATATCCCGATTTACCGATTGTAGTGATCTCCGCCAGCGAAGAACCCAGTGTCGTTTCGCAAGTCAAAAGCCACGGGGCATTTGGTTTCATTCCAAAATCAAGCGATATGCGCAGCCTGATTGCTGCGCTCAACCAAGTCCTCAATGGCGAGCCTTATTTTCCCGCACATTTGCTGGTTGATGGCTTTGTCGGTAATGATTTAGCCGAAAAAGTGGCCGCACTCACGCCACAGCAATATAAGGTGCTTGGAATGCTTTCGGATGGACTGCTCAACAAGCAGATCGCATATGAACTGAATGTGTCGGAAGCAACCATCAAAGCGCATATGACGGCAATTTTCCGCAAACTTGGAGTGAAAAACCGCACTCAAGCGGTGATTTTACTAAAAGAAATGAGCGAGTAATTCACTCGCTCATTTCTTTTGTCCTGAGTTCCCGACACCGTTACTCTGTGTTTTCTTGCAGCTTTTCCTCCGGTGGTAGACGTAGACCAATTTTCGTCACTTTCCAATCGACCACGTCAGCGACCACCCATTGCAAGCCATGCCATTCGAAGTAGTCACCCAGTACCGGTGTTTCACCTAAATGCTCTAAGACCAGATCTTTGAGCTTGGCGTCAGCCTCAAGCTCGCCTAAATCCAAACCATACAACAGCGCAACATCCTGCAATTTCGCCTCAATATCAAGGAAGAAGTCCCCAAAGAAACGTACTAATGACGCTTTTTCTGGCGCTTCACTGAACAAGCGACTGAGCGATTCCAGATCGCACTCTTGCGCCATTACACACAAGGTGTCACCTTCACACAGCTCGGTACTGCCTGATGGGTGCAGCAGCTGATTATCACGAAACACAGCGGCAATCCGCGTCCCTTCTGGCATAAATAGATTGCGCAGCGGCTCACCGATACACCATTTGTCGGCTTTCAGTTTATAGATAAACAGCTCCCACTCACTGGTCGGATAAATTTCCACCCCCGTACGTGAAATCGGCTCCGGTTTCGGTGGCAGCTCAACTTTGGCTAGCGTCATCGCTTTGGTTAGCGTTCCCCCTTGTACCACCAGCGACACCATAACCACGAAAAACGCAAGGTTGAAATAAAGCTGAGCATTCGGCAAACCCGCCATCATTGGAAATACGGCTAAGATGATCGGTACAGCGCCACGTAAGCCAACCCAAGAGACAAACCATTTCTCACGCGCAGTAAAACTCTTGAACGGAGCGAGGCCAACCCATACCGCCACTGGGCGTGCAAAAAGGATCATGCCTACTGCCAGTGCTAAACCGGGAAGTGCAATTTCCATCAATTCCGATGGTGTCACGAGCAAACCAAGCACCAAGAACATACCTATTTGTGCAAGCCAAGTCATACCATCGAGTACGTTGAGAATGGAATGGCGACAACGAGTTGGACGATTTCCAAGTAACAGGCCAGCAAGGTAGATGGAAAGAATACCACTCCCACCCAATGCGTTAGAAAGGGCAAAAATCATCAAACCGCCACTCACCGCCAAAATGGAGTACAAGCCTTCTGGTAATTGGTTACGGTTGATCAGCCACCACAAAATCCAACCTCCAGCTAAACCAAGCAAAGCGCCAACTCCAAACTGCTGCACGAAGTTGAGCAGCAAAAAGCCCGCACTAAGGTTAGCTTCAGCACTGCTCAGCACAGCAATCAAGGTAACGGTCAGAAACACCGCCATCGGGTCATTGGTACCCGATTCGATTTCCAACGTTGCGCCAACCCGTTCATTGAGACTGCGCCCTTTGAGTAGAGAAAAGACCGCCGCGGCATCCGTGGAGCCAACAATCGCGCCCACGAGCACACCTTGCAACAAGCTCAAATCAAACAGCCACATTGCCAGCAAGCCAGTAAGCAAGGTGGTTACAGCAACGCCTAAGGTCGCCAATGATACGGAAGGCCAGAATGCTACGCGAAAACTCGCCACTCGAGTACGCATCCCACCATCAAGTAAAATGATCGCCAGAGCGAGGTTACTGACTAAATACGCAACGGGATAATTATCAAAAGCGATTTTTCCAATCCCGTCTTCACCAGCCACCATTCCTACCGCAAGAAACACCAATAAAATCGGAATGCCTAATTTTGAGGAGACCGGGCTAAGCAATACGCTGATACCAATCAACAAGGCACCTATCATAAAAAAACTGTTAATCGTAACGGCGTCCACTCTCCCTCCCAATCTATTACTGACGGCTTGTCTTTATTTATCAAATCATTTGAGCGTCTATTGTGCACAAATTCGTGACATTTATAAGAAAAGTTTATGTGAACAAGCAATTCTTTACCGAGTGCTCTACCATTCCATTTCCAACCATGGCGACGACATCTTATACTTTTGGCTAAGTTAACATTTGATTAACATCCCATTTTTAAACTTGTGCTGTGCAATGCTGCCTAGTACTAAGAAATTGGTTCCCTCAAATAACCGGCTCGCTACTCACAGAAACCAAGATAACTGGCTACATTAAGCCAAATCAACCTCGTGCTAGACCTCCTCACCAAAGTATTGACTAAGCTATCGGTTTCTCATTGTTTTTATTGCGTTCTCCCCCGACTAAAGTTGCACAGATCCCTTGCTATTCGGCTGCTAACCTAAGAGACGTAACATTGTGTTAACACCTCTAACGGGATAACGAAAAGGAAGGAGAAGGCCATGGCGTTCGAATCATCAGAACATGCTCAAGCCTACTGGAAGGAAAACTTGGGGATCATGGGTTCACTGCTTGCAGTGTGGTTTTTAGTTTCATACGGCGCAGGAATTTTGTTTGTCGATGCGCTCAACACGATTCAATTTGC
>JBOFIW010000121.1:0-1235 GCA_051650365.1 Vibrio sp.
CCAATCCACCCAATCGGTTTCCACAACAGAATCAGTTTGTTTACGCAGTGGAATTTTCCGCTCAGCGATCATTTTTACAGCAGTATCCCACACTTTTTGAGCTTCATCTTGGCGCAGCATCCATAAAGTGACTTCACCATTCTGGCGTTCTGCGCGCGCGCCAGGGATCAACTCCAACACTTGCTGTGGCGGACGAATATCAACAACACGACCAACGCCACCATGGAATGTACCTTGGGGGATATCATAGTTAGGGTAAAACTGCGGGGTGGCACCTTGTGGCAATACCCAAGGCTTTAATTCTGTGGTTTCGAGGTAGTCGAAATCGTCTTTGGCTTGGCGTCGCTGCGTCGGGCTGCTGGAGCAAGCACTTAAAACCAAAACAGCCAGTGAACCGAGAACTAGCTGGCGAGAAAACTTCATTGAAACTCCTAAAAATTGCCGGGGTAAAGATACCCCGGCATTGTAATGGATAGCGCCTTAATAAATACAGGCTTCAGTCATTGCTTGGGCAACAATTGGGCGAGCTTGTTCCGAGAGTTGGGTCAAAGGTAGACGCAGATCACCATTCGCAATCAGTCCCATCTTATGCGCCGCCCATTTAACCGGGATTGGGCTAGATTCAATGAACAAGTTTTTATGTAACGCCATCAAACGTTGATTGATGATTGCCGCTTCTTCAAACTTACCTTCCAGTGCTAAATGCATCATTTTTGCCATATCAGCAGCGGCGATGTTATTGGTCACAGAAATCACGCCTTGTCCGCCGAGTTTCACAAACTCAAGGCCTGTAGCATCATCACCACTAAGCAGAACAAAACCGTCTTTACACATTTCACGGTGCTTCGCAACACGGCTTAAATCCCCCGTCGCATCTTTTAGAGCCACGATGTTTTTAATTTCAGAAAGACGAGCCACCGTTTCTGGGCGCATATCTACCGCAGTACGTCCTGGCACGTTGTACAAGATCACCGGAATATCGGTCTCTTGCGCAATCGCGTTGTAGTGTAAGAACACCCCTTCTTGAGTCGGCTTATTGTAATAAGGCGTCACGCTCAAATAACCCGAAATACCAGTATTATGGAGTAGACGGCTAAAGGTGACGGCTTCGTGAGTCGCATTGGCTCCCGTTCCCGCAATAATAGGCAGACGACCTTCAGCAAATTCGACCGTTTTCGCCACGACCTTAACGTGTTCTTCAACCGTTAGCGTAGCAGACTCTCCGGTGGTCCCGA
>JBOFIW010000122.1:0-3563 GCA_051650365.1 Vibrio sp.
GAGAGCAAAACCTGCGATCATGCGGGCTTAGGTGAAGACTTTTGGCCACAGTTTATGGCTAATAACTTACTCATGGATTGCCCAGAAAATATAGGGCTTGATGTCACTGAGCGCTTCTATAAACGAGGCAATCTGGCGCTTGAATATGATCTCAAGGATTGGTTGTATCTTAATGACATGATCTCTAAAAATACTCTAATCGATAAAAAACGTATTTATAGAGCCTACAAAAGATGGATAGGGTTGATGATTAAGAAAATCCATCCGACTCGAGTGAAAAAATAAGAATTTCCAATTTATAGCAAAGCGATTGAACAAGATTAATTGACTATGAAAACCCAAAAACGCTTTTTAACTGTTAATGAGCTTATCCAGTTAAAAAAGTCCCATATCACGCTCAAAAAGTGGTTTAAGAAGGCCTATAAGATCGCTCAGCCACTCGCAATTGAGCCTCATACACATTTTAGTATCTCAAGGAATCATTTGTGGCAAATGGGCGCATTTTCATACTCCCATTCTGCACTGCCAGTTGATTCAATGGTTGGCTGATACTGCTCGATCTCTGGCGGTTTAAAAATAATTGGTACTGAGCATCCTCTCCACACATTTACAACATCGCCATTAACTTATGAATATGATTTTTTGGGTGGTGAGCGCCAACCATTCGCACTAAAACCGCTCAAAACAGCAGAAAGATTGGTCATAGGTAATGATGTATGGATTGGCCAGAATGTATCTTTAAAAGCAGGGATAAAGATTGCTGATGGTGCCGTGATCGCAGCCAATGCAGTCGTAACCAAAGATGTCCCACCATACGCGGTTGTCGGTGGTATTCCAGCCAAAGTGATTAAATATCGCTTCTCTGAAAGTGAAATCCGTCAGCTCCTAGAACTGAAATGGTGGAATTATCACTATAAAGATTTTGTCGGTATGGATTTGAATTTCTCAGGTGCACAGCTGTGTGACTATTTTGGCCAACAGCTCCCCAAACTTAAGCCATATACACCAGAAAAAATTCATTTAAGCTAGTTAAATAGTGCTTTAGCCAACAAAACATATGCTGCGAGGCTAATATATTCCCATTAGTCAGTTTATCTGTTTTGGCTATACAACAAAAAACGCAATCTTCAACAGATTGCGTTTTTTAAAGATATCAATTAAAAATACAGAACTAAACTACTTGAAGTATTACCCAGTTCAGGTGGAACAGTTAGCCCCTCAATGCAATTTCATTGATTTCTACCTAACCAATGTTCAGCTAATACCTTCGCACCTTCATAGTTAAGATGGTTATTATCAAAATACAACGGCGCATTATTTAACTGACTCTTACAACTAATCTCGTCACAAAGAAGCGATATGACTGGGATGATTTGTACTTGTGGGTATTTTTTTGCAATTTCATTAATGATGGTATTCGCGGTTGCCTGACGCTCAAGCATTGCACTTAAAGGTAAATCACAGGATACATCTTTCATCCACCCATAGGTAGCTTTCTTAACAAGACAATTGCTTGGGTTGAAACTATAAGATGGCGCTTGTTCAAACAAAATAGGCTTGATACCTGCCTCGACCAAATGACGAATTGTGCGCTCTAAACCTTCTTTGAAAGCTCTACGACTATTATCAATCGACTCACTATAATCTGTTCCATCACCTAAATAGACACGGCTACCTTTTTCGCCAACTGCGCGTGTTGTTTCGGTGTACATGGCCCAACGCCCAGCTAAAAACACCATATCAGGCTTCAATTCCGCTAACTTAAGGGCAATTTAATTATTTCGTTGAGAACAGTCTTGTTCGGGCTGACCATGTTTAATTAAATCGCTTCCTATCACAGGAGGACACCCGCCTAAGCCTCCAAACAGTACTGCGAATCCCTCTTGCTTGCCTAAAACATCAACAAAACTTCTAAAATGGCCAGCATGAGAATCCCCCCAAATGTAAGCTGTGATTGGTTGCTCTATGTCTCCTATCACTGGCGATTCAAAAGGGTACGAATCCACAATCTGCGGACGATGATTCTTATCATCATCAAACGTATAAGCGGATTGACTAAATATCGCTTGGACTGAATCACTGAATCGTGTTGGATAACCCTCTTGCGCAACAATCTGTTTAGCAATCGCGACCGAACACCCAATCGGCAAAATCAAATAAAACAAGTAAACCCATCGCTTGCTGAACTGCGCATGCCGCAAAGGGTTTTCTACCCACAGCCAAGAGGCAAAAGAGAGAATAATCGTGATCACTCCACAAATGATGGCATCGACGATCGTAAAGCTAATGAAATAGTAACGATAAAAAGCCAATACCGGCCAATGCCATAGATACAATGAGTAAGACAAACGGCCGATGAGCACCATGGGGCGTAAACTCAATACATACGAAATAATGCTGGCTTTTGACATCCCAGAGAAAATGACTAAAGCGGAAGCAATAGTCACAAACAACGCATGGATACCGGGAAACACATCATTTTCATTCAAAGAGAAAGAGAGCCATATCAGACTAACCATCCCGACAATCCCAGTAAGATGATAAAAGCCTCTTGGTAATTCCCTGCTGTTTTGTCTTTTTGGGTAAACCATTATCGCTAACAGTGCCCCCATCAAGAGTTCAAAGCCTCTACTTTGAATTAAATAATAACCAGAGCTGCCTCCTAATCTCGCCATATATTCAGAATACGCAATAAGCCCAACTAAGCTCGCAAACATTACCGCCCAGAAAAAGCGTCGATTGAGGTAACGAGCTGCCAGGATTAAGACCATCGGCCAGACAAAGTAAAATTGTTCTTCGATCGATAATGACCAGGTATGGAGCAATGGCAATGTTTCTGAGGTTGGCGCAAAATAACCGGAGTGTTTTTCAAAATAAATGTTAGCAATGAATGAGCTTGCATACCGTAAGCTATCGGCAAAACCCATAAAATCATTTGGCGTATAAAGCCAATATGCAAAAACAAGGCTTGTCATCGCCACCAGATAAAATAGCGGTAGAATTCTTTTAATTCGTTTTACATAAAACTGATTAAATGAAAATTCTTTACTTAAAATCTGAGGGTAAATGGCTGACGTTATGATATAGCCAGAGATAACGAAAAAAATATCAACACCAATAAATCCTCCAGGGATCCATTCAGCATTCATGTGAAATAAAATCACCATTAAAACGGCGAGTGCTCTCAAACCGTCAATATCTGCTCTATATTTCAGATTGCTCATTTAATTCTACTTATTGACTAACCAGCACTAATTCCCACAGCTCTTTGGTCCAATGTATTTTCCGTTTGATTAATTCCTTTTCAAACGAACGTTTTAATCTATTTAAGTTGTCTTGTTTCCAACTATGACCTGATTGCACATAACACTTATCAAAATCAATAATCCATACCTTCTCTTGGTCATCAATCAAGATGTTATGGATATTGAGATCGGTGTGGTTGACTTGCGCATCGTGCATTTTGCGGATCTCACAGCCGATTTTACGATAGAGTTCATCGCTGATCGGGCTTTCTTGTAAAATGCTCACCAGATCGCGGGCATTCGGCACTTTTTCACTTA
>JBOFIW010000123.1:0-1822 GCA_051650365.1 Vibrio sp.
ATAAGGACTCACTATCAACGACATAGGACAGTATGACAAATTCATCCCCCCCCATTCGGACAAAGTGATCTTCGGGTTTTAGCTTCTGCATCACTAAATTGACAACATGAACTAACGCTTGATCTCCCACCAGATGACCATAAGAGTCATTAATCTGTTTAAAGCGATCAATATCAAAACTCACTAACGTAAATGGTGGGGACTCATTCAACATATATGGCAGTAATTTATTGAAATAATGGCGATTATAGATTCCCGTCAAACTATCATGTTCAGCCAAATAGCGAAGTTCAGCAGTACGTTCATCAAGCATTACTTCTAACCGTACTCTTTCCTCAAGCAGTAAGCGGGTGATATAGCTTAATAGCAATGAAATGATGGCTCCGCCTACCCCCATAACAAATAAAATCCATTTGTCATTTTGAGTTAATGGTTGCAGTAAGCAGAACTTAATCATCCAATTACGATTAGGCAGATTGACCCACCTTTGTATAGGCACACCAACCCCTTCTTGCCAAGCTTCACTTTGATAGAGAATAGGGTCATCTTCTGCATCAAATCCTGTATCCACAACTTGAATATTCAGTTGCTGATCCATTGCCGTTTTGAGCACTAAATTATCGAAATAGGCAGAAAGACGAACCACTCCTACCATCACTCCAAGCAACTCTTGGTTAGCTTGAGCGTCAAAGACCGGATGGTAAACCAACATGCCATCTTTCTTGATAGATCGATCAATCCCATCTTGCAATAAACGAACTTTATCAGAAACGCTCGGCTTGCCAGTGTTCATAATGCTGTTAAGTACTTGCTGGAAACGTTCACGGGAAGAATAAAAACCAAGTAGTGAACGATTGATCGGCGTTAGCGGAAAAATATCGGAAAGCACGTAAATAGGCTCACCGTGTAAAATATAGCCGTAAGTTTTTATTCCATTCTCTGGAATGGTATGTAGCTTGAATTCGGGAAAAAAAGTTCGAATTTTCTCCGTGTATTTAGGCAATTGTTTCGCTTCAACTTTCGCCATCCACTGTAAACCAATCAAACTCGTTGAGTCATCTAGAGTTTGTGCGGCAAAAGATTGGAAATGCCCCCAATCATCCATGGTGGTGGATTGAAAAAAATTCGCTGCGGAGCCAATAAAATGGATATCACTCGTAACAAATTGCTGTAATGCCTGTGTTTGGCGATCCGCTAGGTTTTCAAAAGTTTTAATGTTATAGCGTTTCTGCAGTGAATACGCCGTAAATACCAGTAATGTCGATACTAAGAGTGAGGAAAGTAGCACAACATGCGGCAGCCTCTTTCGAAATCTGTGCAGCATTTATCTCTCCCCATGTAAAAGTAAGCTCTTTATGTATCGTGTTATTGGGTTATCGTCAATTGTTCGGTACAACAAACCGTACGCCATATATCGCATTTCTAAAACAACCTCCCCGGAATGCTACTCGTCAGCCATTTCTGGGCACGTTGCGCTCAAAACATCGTCACTCAAACTATAAAAACCCTCTAAAAACCGCTTCCCTACCGCGCAAAACGCTTGAATATGGTAATATCCGCCCCTATTTTGTGCTTATCTTCATCATTGAGGCGGTTTGATTGTGTAGAGCGAAAGGTTGCTCAAATGTCATAAGCCCTAACGTAGCTCATACCTCTAGCTACCAATGATATTAAATTTGTCCGGAGCCGTGTTTATGCCACGCTCGGCTTACCTAAGAGAACTCACCATGAATATCGACTTAAACCTAATCCCCTCCACCTTCGATATGCTTCATGCAGGTCTAGCCGCCTCCTCTGTTTTGCTATTGATTATCGCGATTGC
>JBOFIW010000124.1:0-2095 GCA_051650365.1 Vibrio sp.
TATCTGTTTAAAATTTTGGCAGCGGAAAATGCACTCTCCATTCAGGTCCATCCGAACAAACAGCAAGCAGAACGAGGCTTCGCTCAAGAGGAACAATTAGGTATTGCGCTCACGGCTGCTCACCGAAATTACAAAGACCCGAACCACAAACCCGAATTGGTTTATGCGCTCACCGAGTACCAAGCCATGAACGGCTTTCGTGCCAATCAGGAAATCCTTAACTACTTTATTGAGTTAGCAATAGATGAGCTCCAGCCTCTCGTAAACACATTCCAATCAAATCCAACAGAACAAGGACTCAGAGGCTTTTTCTCAGGGCTACTCTCATTACAGGGAGAAGCCAAAAACCGTGCGCTTGGAGCTTTGATGACCCAAGCTAAGCAGATTGATCTGCCTCTTTTCCAGCTGATCGTCGAATTGGAAAAGCAATATCCCAATGACATTGGTCTATTCGCTCCTCTGATGCTCAATGTGATTACCTTACAACCAGGTGAAGCGATGTTTTTAGACGCAGAAACGCCACACGCTTATTTGCATGGCACGGGCTTAGAAATCATGGCCAACTCCGACAACGTGTTACGCGCGGGTTTAACACCAAAATACATGGATATTGATGAATTGGTGGCATGTACTCAGTTCAAACATAAGCCACTTGAGCAACTACGCCTTAAGCCTGAGATAATTGAGGAAAGTGAACAGTACCCGATCCCAGTTGCCGATTTTAAATTTGCCATCATCCCACCTGCGGCTCAGCAAGCCATTAGCGTTCGAAGTGCAGAAATTGTGCTGCCTCTCGATTCTTCGATGATATTGCGACATGCAAATGGTGAGCAATGCCTTGTAACAAAAGGGCAATCTGTCTTTATTCCAGCTTATGCTGAGCAGTACACCATTGAGTGTAATGGTCGTGTGGCAAGAGCTTTTAGCGCCTAGCATTAGCCTAAAAGGCCAGTTTTACTTATTCCCAATATTCGATTACTCGATTTAGGGTAATAACTGAAATTGGCCAAATTAAATAGAGGGGCAGTTAGCAGGGCAAATATTTAACAGAATTAACCCTCAGATACTGTATAGCCGGGAACTTTAAACCAACGGCGGCACATATCGAGGAAATAGCCATATAACACACCCATTCCACACGACACCAATGCATTGGTGGCAACAGCAGTAATGATTTGATCGGTCGAGGCGCCCACGGTGAAGAGAATGGCGGCATAAACCGGTGATTGAAAGAGAACGTAAGCCACGAGATCGGAAAGATTCTTCATCCAACCGGTTGGGGAAATTTTAAGTCCTTGACGAAGAACATAATCTCTAAACACACCATACGGCCAAGCAATCGCAATATTAACGGGAATGGAAAGGGTTCGCGAAGCAAGTGATTGTTGAAAAGTCATTCCTGATACAAAGATCTCAATAATCATGCCTGTTACAAAACAAAAGACGACCATCGCAAAAGTATCAGCCGCTGCATGACGAATACAAAACGGACCACGAGCTTTCATTTACATCCCCTATAAAATATATCACTACGATTTAGCCACAAAAGCCAGACATGGAGCTGCTATAAATCCAAATTAGCAGTTTATGACACTATTAAATCACACAACTTTTAGTTTTAGGCTTTGTTTTTAAATAAGGGAGGTAAATAAAAAACCAAAAAATGAAAACAAACTAGCATCTCAAGCTAGTTTTCGGCTTTTATCGTAAACACGTCAGTTGCTAAGATTATTTTTTGTAATTTGATTACATTAACGTGGGAAATAAACCGCTATATATCTCATACTTGAAGCTACAAGTAGTGCTGGTTATGGATTATGTTCGCCCCCTCACAAGCACAGAGCCCGTCTATACTCGTGGGGATAAACTCACGACCCTCTACCAGAAATTCCAGAATAGATTAGGCATACACCACCGCAGTTGTCTGCTAAAGCAAGGTTCTTTAGCTATCAGTCTGCCAGTTCGGATAAGCATTCCGGATGGAATTGATAGAGGCGATCATAATGTTGCTCAAGAGCTAAATCTAACTCATGTTCTGCAATGGGTTTAGCAATAATGTCATCCGCTCCCGCCGAGATCATTCTTTCACGTGTTT
>JBOFIW010000125.1:0-1329 GCA_051650365.1 Vibrio sp.
ATTATTCGTCAAGAAAGGCTAAGCGGATCGAACTTGTTTTTTGCGCTTAACCACGTAATATGCGCCTGAGAATAATTCGTATTTTAGCTGGAGTGGTTAGTGGCTAAACGTCTATGCAAACTCAGTCGCAATGAGATTGCGACCTCCCTTGGTGAGATTGAGCGCTTAGTGGCTGAGCCGCAGTTTCTGTGCCGAGCCTGCGCTCGTGTGGCTGCCGATAAAAAAAACCTGTGCAAGCCGCAAGCTTTGAGTGCAAAGTCTCCTGTTGCCAGAATCCCCGCGTTATCGGAAATTGAAACCAATACCGGTGTGGTGAGCTTATTGCCGAAAGGCAGTTTGAAGAAACAGCAAAAGTTTCATAAGAAACTGGAAAAAGTGCTGAAGAAGCAGCGTAAACTGATGAAAAAACAGCAACAGCTGGAAGGTAAAGTCGCTCAGACCAATCCAGCGCTAGTTCATGAGCTCGCTGCTCAAGTCAGTATGCATTAAGCTTGAAAATCCGATAAGGATTAAGCAAAAGCCCATCATTCGATGGGCTTGTGTGTATTAGGTGATGGGAGTTCGCTTAGGCTAAGTTTTGGCGTTGATAATCACGCTCAACTCGGCGTTTTACCCAAGTCTCATTGATCCACAGTGAAGCCAAGATAATCGCGCCACCAAAGGATAGGCGAACCAAGTCCACATCGCGGTTCCAAATCAGAATGTTCACTACCAAACCCGCAGGCACTAAAGCATTATTCATCACAGCTAAAGCGCCCGCATTCACCAAGCAAGCCCCTTTGTTCCACGCAAAGTAGCCAAGGCCAGAAGCAATCAGCCCTAAATAGAGCAAAATGCCCCACTGGAGTTGAGTGGTCGGCAATTTGGCGGGGTTACCCAGCAGTAAGAAAGCGACACTCGCCACCACGAAAGCGCCAAGATAGAAATAACCAAACACCGTATGTTGCGGCAGGGAAGTCTGTTCGCGCTCCATCAGGTATTTGTAGCCGACTTGGCCAATCGCAAAGCAGAGGTTGGCACCTTGAACGATGAAAAATCCAGTCAGGAAATTTTCATTAACACCTGCAAACTTAATTACTACCGCACCCAATACCGCAATAATGGCAGTGACCAAATACCAAGGTGAAAAACGGCCTTTGAGTAAATCGTAAATCAAAGTGACATAAATCGGGGTGAAAACGGTGAACAGTAGCACTTCCGGTACTGAGAGCAGTAAGAAAGATTGATAGTAAAAACAGTACATCAAGCCGAGCTGAATACCGCCAATCGCCATCAATTTGGCAATCAGTGAGCGTGGTACACCTTTAAAGCGTAGAAAGGGGATGAATA
>JBOFIW010000126.1:0-1270 GCA_051650365.1 Vibrio sp.
CTCTTAGGATGAATTCGGCTGATTAAGCCTTTGAAAGGTTATTTACGAATAAGAAACTGGAGAGTTGTATGGTGATCAGTTCAAGAGCAGAGTTTAACGCTCATCTTTATCAGGATGATGACGATTTATGGTGTGCTAAATATGGCGGCCTTGAACTGAGCAGTGTCTACCAACCTATCTTTGCACAATCCGGCGAAATCCTTGGTGTTGAAGCCTTGCTAAGAACCAAAAATACGCAAACTCAAACTCCCATCGCTCCTAATATCGCACTCGACATCAATCATCACTCCATCGAAGAATGCATCAACCTTGACCGCTTAAGCCGAGTGATCCATATCCGAAACTTTGCACAAAGCACCTTTACCAACTACCAGCTTTTTCTGAACATTCTTCCGGTTGCCAGTGAATACAATATGGCACAAGCCTACCCATCATTACTCTTGGTTGAACGAATTCGTGAACTCGGTTTAGAACCAGAGCAGGTTGTGCTTGAAATCACCGAATCGAACTCCTCTAATGAAGAGCTGTTGCAACAAGCGGGGGAATACCTCAAAAAATCAGGGTTTCAAATTGCGATTGATGACTACGGCAGCTTTGCTTCTGACATTCGACGCGTTGATTTGATTCATCCTGACATTATCAAGCTCGATAAAGGACTACTGGATGAGTATTGCCGTGGTCAAACTCAGGTTTTTGATGACATTTTGCAGCTTTGCCGCGCAACCAATACCCCAGCCATTATTGAAGGTATTGAACAGTCAGAGCAGCTTGAATTAATGAAAGGCTTAGGTATTGACTATTTTCAAGGTTACTACCTTGCTCGCCCAGCCACTTTACCTCAACTCAGTGCAGAGTAACTTAAAAAGTACAAGCAGGGACATAGCCCTGCTTGTGTTCACCGCATAATTCAAACCTAACAACCATGTTGTAGCAACAGGCTGAGATCGTCACCTGCGGAGAAATATTCCGCAGTACAACCGTGACGGAATAACTTTAATGGCGCACCAGCTGGGCTGTGATAATGGAGAGTGTCACCACAAACCTCCAATAACGTCCCTTCTGGGATCCCAACAACCAGCTCATGCGGATTTTGAATCAAAAACTCCTCGATACGTTCATCACGGGTTTCTCCCATGTGTCCAGAGATAGAGGCTTCAATATAGTGCGGGTTGATTTGGAATGGCACCAAATTCAATGCAGGCAAAATGGCAGCAGACACAATCGGCATGTCGTTTGTTGTTCGAATGGTTGGGCAAGCGATGTTGGTTCC
>JBOFIW010000127.1:0-3750 GCA_051650365.1 Vibrio sp.
TTTTTGATGCCAACCTATCATGGTTCATTCTTTGGTTTGCTCAACCCATTTGCTCTGCTGTGTGGCCTAGTTAGCCTATTTATGATCTTGTTGCAAGGTTCAACATGGCTACAAATGAAAACCACTGCAGAGGTGCATCGACGTGCACGTAGTGTTTCTCAGCTAACGGGCTTGCTGACCGTCGTGTGCTTTGTTGCTGCTGGTTTCTGGATTCAGCATATTGACGGTTACATGGTTGTTGGTGTGATTGATGGTAATGCTGCATCTAACCCACTCAATAAAGAAGTGGTGCGTGAGGCGGGTGCGTGGTTGAACAATTTCGAAGCGATGCCTGTACTGTGGTTGGCTCCTGTTTTGGGTGTATTTATGCCCCTATTGGCGGTATTGGCATCACGGTTTGATAAAGGTGGCTTGGCATTCCTAACTTCAAGTTTAGGTAATGCAGGGGTCATCTTTACTGCGGGCTTTGCAATGTTCCCATTTGTGATGCCATCAAGTTTAAATCCAGCACATAGCTTGACGATGTGGGATGCCACATCAAGTAAATTGACTCTTGAGCTGATGACGATGGTTGCAGCTATCATGGTTCCAATTATTTTGGGTTACACCATTTGGAGTTACTACAAAATGTTTGGTCGTCTTGATGATAAGTTCATCGAAGATAACAAGAATTCACTGTACTAAGGAGTTGATATTATGTGGTATTTTGCATGGATTCTTGGCGTGTTGCTCGCTTGTGCATTCGGTATCATTAATGCCCTTTGGTTGGAGCATTCAGAAATGATGGATAAAGATAGTGAGTAACCGTTCTGAAAAGATCGCTTTCTATCACCAAGTCATTGATAAGGCCTTAATTAAGGCCTTATCTTTATTGTTGGGTTTTTACAACGCAGCGATGGTGATGTGGGATCCTAATACCTATGCTGAGAGAATTGGCGGTTTCAATGCACTCATTGCCCTATTAATGATCTGGGGTATATGTTCGAGCATGGTTTTTGGGCTTAGTTTTAAACCCCGTTTTTGGCTATGGCAGATTATTTTCAGCCCTTATATATCTTTACCAATCTTAAGTTATCTCACCGTAGTTCAGTTTTTGAACTGATGTGCGGTAAATTTAATCATATTGGCGCAAGCTCTTTGAGGCAGCGCCAATTTTTTATCATTAGATAAGAAAACTTTACACGCACTTGTACTATCGTCTGAGAGTTGCGCTATAGTAGCAGCCATTCCTCGGCATATGAGATTTTTATCAAAATCATGAACACTTTTCATTGGCCAGTCACGGTGTATTACGAAGATACTGACGCTGGTGGAGTGGTTTATCACGCAAACTATCTAAAATTCTTTGAAAGAGCTCGAACTGAAATGCTCCGCGCTGTTGGTGTTAATCAACAAGTTCTGTTGGAACAAGGTACGGGTTTTGTGGTCAGACACATGGAGATCGATTTTCTTAAAGGGGCTAGATTAGATGACCACCTTGAAGT
Source organism: Vibrio sp. (assembly GCA_051650365.1). GTDB lineage: Bacteria > Pseudomonadota > Gammaproteobacteria > Enterobacterales > Vibrionaceae > Vibrio. The sequence continues at coordinate 1,485 of JBOFIW010000127.1, forward strand.
AATCACCACAGTGTCCGAATTAAGAAAAGCTTCTTTAACTTTCTGTCAGGAACTCGTTAATCCTGAGGGAGTGTTGTTGTCTAAAGCAACGGTTAAGGTAGCATGTATTGACAATGAGAATATGAGGCCCAAGGCGTTGCCTCAACTAATCAGTTTGGAGTTTAACTGCAGTGACTGCTGATATTTCTTTTCTTGACCTTTTTTTACAAGCTAGCTTTCTTGTAAAAATGGTAATGCTAACCCTCTTGGGTATGTCTGTTGCTTCCTGGGCAGCAATTATCAAACGTAGCAAAGTGATTTCCGCTGCTGAGCGTGAAGCCGATACTTTTGAAGACCGTTTTTGGTCTGGAATTGATCTTGGAGCCCTATACCAAGATGTCAAAAAACGTAAAGATGACATCTATGGCATTGAGGAAATTTTTTATGCTGGTTTCACTGAATTTGCCCGCCTACGTAAAACTAACCCAAGCGCTCCAGACTTTGTAATGGAAGGTACCGGGCGTGCGATGCGCGTAGCAGTAGCTCGTGAAGTGGACTCGCTTGAAACCAGTTTGCCATTTCTAGCTACAGTGGGTTCTATTAGCCCATATATCGGTCTATTTGGTACGGTATGGGGTATCATGCATGCTTTCATCGCTCTTGGCGAAGTTAAACAAGCAACATTAGCGATGGTAGCACCGGGCATTGCAGAAGCTCTTATTGCAACAGCTATCGGTTTATTTGCCGCGATTCCTGCTGTAATGGCCTATAACCGATTAAGCAATAAGGTGAGTAAGCTCGAACACAATTACGCTACTTTTTCTGAAGAGTTCCATACAATTCTACATCGTCAAGCAATGGCTGGTCGGGAATAACTTATGGCAGGGTATCAACCGAAAAAGCGTGAGATGACCGCCGAGATTAACGTTGTACCTTATATCGACGTTATGTTGGTGTTGCTCATCATCTTCATGGTGACATCGCCTTTTGTCACTCAAGGAGTTGATGTCGAATTGCCCAAAACGCATTCAGCGAAATCAGCCCAAGAAATGGCAGGTGAGAGTGATTCTAGCTTTATCATTGTTGAGATTGATAAAGAGGGTAACCTTGGTTTAAGCGTCAATGATGAAGACGTTCAACGCGGCTTATCACTCGAAGATGTGATTGTTCGTGTAAAAGCAGAGTTGTCAATAAAACCTAATTCGCCAGTTGCAGTTGGTGGCGATGCCGCCACTCCTTACGCAGAGGTGGTGTTGGTATTGGACGAATTGAATCGAGCTGGTATTCCTAAAGTAGGGCTACTCACGGATCTTAAGTAATAGGCCGAACACTGAGCATGAAAGAGAATAAGTCCAGAAAGAGTAATGATGCTAAATCGATAACTATTTCGCTGGCGTTGCATGGAACTTTAGTGGCTATTTTGCTTTGGGGCGCTGATTTTTCTATGTCTGATCCAGAACCAACAGGACAGATGATAGAGGCGGTTGTGATTGATCCTCAGCTTGTTCGTCAGCAAGCTCAACAAATTCGCAGCCAACGTGAAGAAGCTGCGAAGAAAGAACAAGAACGGCTTGATAAATTGCGCCGTGAAAGTGAGCAACTCGAGAAAAATCGACAAGCGGAAGAAGAAAGAATCCGTGAGTTGAAAGAGCAACAAGCCAAAGAAGCGAAAGCGGCTCGTGAAGCGGAAAAGTTACGAGAGCAAAAAGAGCAAGAGCGTCTAATTGCTGAGCAAAAGGCACGTGAAGAAAAAGAGCGTGCAGCAAAAGCAGAAGCTGAACGTAAAGTGAAGGAAGAAGCAGCTAAAAAAGCGGAACAAGAGCGTGTAGCTAAAGAAGCGGCGGTAGCGAAGGCAGAGCAACAGCGCATTGAGCGTGAAAAAGAAGCCAAGCAGGCCGAGGAAAAAGCTAAACGCGAAAAAGAAATTGCTGCTAAAGCAGAGCAAGATCGTTTAGCAAAAGAGAAGGCCGCAAAAGAAGCGGCTGATAAGGCCAAGAAAGAAAAAGAGAAAGCGGCTAAAGCAGAAGCTGACCGTAAAGCTCAAGAAGCTGCACTGAATGATATCTTTGGCAGTTTAAGTGATGAGAATCAGCAAAATAATGTGGCACGGCAACAGTTTGTGACCTCTGAAGTTGGCCGCTATGGCGCGATCTATACACAGTTAATACGACAAAACCTGCTAGTAGAAGACAGTTTTCGAGGAAAACAGTGTAAGGTAAATCTGAAACTTATACCGACAGGGACTGGCGCTTTACTTGGTAGCTTAACAGTTCTGGATGGTGATAGT
>JBOFIW010000128.1:0-2239 GCA_051650365.1 Vibrio sp.
CCATATACCAGAACAAGGCGGCGCTTTATTGGTGTGTAACCACGTAAGTTATATGGATGCCTTACTGCTCAGCGCTGTTTGCCCACGCTTGATCCACTTTGTCATGGAAGAGGAATACGCCAACTTGCCACTGCTCAAACGTTTTTTGAAACGCGCAGGAGTCATCCCAATTTCTGCCAACAACCGCACTTCATTACGACGTGCTTTTGCGGAAATTGAACACTCACTCAAGGAAGGCAATTTGGTATGCATTTTCCCAGAAGGCCGTTTAACGGCGAATGGTGAAATGAATCCGTTCATGCGCGGATTGGACGTGATCCTTCATCGTAGCCCTGCTCCCGTTGTACCTTTGGCACTAAAAGGGTTATGGGGCAGCTATTTCAGCCGCCATAAAGGTCGAGCTTGCCAAGGGTTGCCAACCCGTTTTCGCTCCCAATTAGAAATTGAAGCGGGAGAGCCTGTCGCTCCTAATCAGGCTAACGCTGCACTGATGCACGAAAAAGTGGCCCATTTGCGAGGTGATTGGCGTTAATCCGTTGCAGCTTGAGGCTTTTAAAGCACTATTACATCCGTTTGCTGGGCAGCTAACCACGCTTTAATCGCCGCGCGAGAGACTTTAATTCCCCCATCCAACAAAGTATCGGGGAGTAAAAAGTACACGATAGGCCATTTGAATTTTTCGAGTTTACCTTGGCACCAAGCATCACCGATGGTTTGGCTCCACAATGCTTCACTACGAATAATCGCAACAGGTCGTGCTCCATATTCGCTATCTTGGACAGGAACCACGATGGCTACGTGCACTTGAGGATGCTGATTTAATACTGCCTCTATCTCTTCACAGTGAATATTTTCACCGCCAGAGATGAACAGATTATCTGCCCGACCATCAATCAGCAGATTGTTGCCCTGCCAGCGACCGAGATCTTTGCTGTCAAACCAACCCTGCTCATTAGTGAGAGGCACTAGCTGACCTTGCCGATAATAGCCTTGTGCCAGCGTCTGCCCACCAATGAAAATCCGCCCATCAACAATGCGCAGCTCACGATGCTCCAAAAGCTCACCATTACCCGCAAGTCCATCGACCCGCTTCGCGGTAACTGTCGAAGCCGCTTCGGTCATGCCGTAGCCCAGCCAAGTATCAATACCTCGCTTTGCCGCAGCTTCGGCGAGTTCAACAGGGATATGGCTGCCGCCAAGCAGAACACGTTTGAGCGTCAATGGACAGCGACTGTCCAACAGACGTTTAAGCTGAGTAGGCACCAATGAAGCATGTGTCACGCCTGCAATATCGTCTTGCAGATCGCCAGTACCGATTTTGAGTGTTGCCCCCACTGCAAGCCAGCGATAGAGAATGGCCACACCGGAAATGTGATACAGCGGCAAGCTCAGTAACCAACAGTCTGACTCAGTAAAAGCGAACTGAGCCAGCAAACCACGCGCCGAAGCCAAATGTTGCTGATGAGTATGCGCGACGGCTTTGGCTGCGCCCGTCGAACCCGAGGTGAAAATTAACGTCGCCAGTTGTTCACAAGACAACTGGCTAGAGACTTTCTCACCATCAACGGATTCATCCCGCTCATCGGGCAAACTCAGGTGATGGGTATTGAGCCCAGCAATCTCTTCTTCACTCAGCGCGCAAGAAGGTGCTAACCATAGGTGCTTCGGGCTTTGCTCGGCATAGAGTGTGGTGAGTTTTTCCTGCAAACGAGCCAAAGGTTGTGGTGCGACAAAAGCACACAACGCGCCCACTTGAGTACAGGCCAAAAACCACAGCACCGTGTGCAAATTATTTTTCCCGACTAGAGTGACGACTTCTCCTGCTTGCACCCCTTGCTCACGCAGCGCTTTGGCGTAGTGTGCGACTTGGCGGTCTAGGGCTTGCCAAGACAGTGTTTGCCCGGCATGGTTCAGCGCGACCTGATTGGGGTCGCGCTCAATCCAAGCATGCCAGAGGCTGCTCACAGGGTCGGTTCCGAGCGCCATACGATTTGCTGCTCTTGCAGGGTAACCACAGGCAGTGAGCTATTTGGCCAAGGCGTTTCTAACTGAGCACGGAATAACCCAATCGTATCCAGTCCCGGCACTTCATTAGGCAGTAATTTATGCGCTAAACGCGCCAACTGGTTCAAGCCTAAGCTCGACTCTAAGCTAGAACTGATCACCGCTTGTAGCCCAAGCGCTTTAGCTTTCTCGACCAAGGCCTCAACCCGGTACACAGAACCAATCAAGGTAGGTT
>JBOFIW010000129.1:0-16102 GCA_051650365.1 Vibrio sp.
AGCCCTATCCTGCCTCTACGACTTTGGCAAAACATCCTCCCACTTTTCTCATCAATTGGGAGGAGGAACCAAGGCGTAGAGGCGCAGGAGTCCGGTAGTGAGTGATCTAGCTCCCATCAATGCTCAGTTCAGCCAGAGATAGCAGTGATTCGGATCACACCACCCGCCGATTAACCATAGCTAGGCTTTATGAAAGTTCGGAAAACACTGAGCATGACATTTGTCCACTCTGCTAAATAGATCACAATAATTTTGCCTCTGTTACCAAATTTTCACTCAATTGCGTAGAGGCTGAGACGATATCCTTGCTCATAGGAAGATTGATTAGTGACAAAAATCACAAATATGGGGCGTAGTTATGAGCGAAACGTGAAGAACACAGAAAACTCAGTATGGATCAATAAACGCACCGAATGACTTCAAGTAACATTCGTCCATCTGAGTGTGATACGCCTCGCGTATTCATCTCCCCCGACGCTTGGAACTTGCGTTTCAAGTTCAAAGAGCATGAGGCTCTGACTGGAATAGACGAGAAAAAGAAGATGTGGATCCCTTCGAAACTGACTCGCCCGGGACGTTTGCATAACGCCATCGTCCGCCCCCGTGTTCTGGAATTATTGCAACACGCCACCTGCTATAAACTAGTGCTATTCCGCTCACCGGCGGGTTATGGCAAAACCACCATGGCGGCTCAATGGCTTGCGGATAAGCCCAATGTGGGTTGGTACAGTATTGATGATAGCGATAACGATCCGTTTCGCTTCATGAACTATCTGCTGCAAGCCATCAATAAAGCGACCCACAACGCCTGCCCCAACGCACAAAAATTAGCGGAGAAGCGTCAGTTCTCCTCACTACACTCGCTGTTTAGTGAAGTGTTTGCCGAGATGGCCGACTACTACGGCGAATGCTATGTAGTGCTGGATGATTACCATCTGATCAGCGATGAAACCATTCACGAAGCGATGCGCTTTTTCTTAAAACACATGCCAGATAATTTAACGCTGGTGGTGACAAGCCGCTCAACGCCACCTTTGGGTACAGCTAACCTGCGCGTACGTGATTTAATGATTGAGATTGGTAATGAACTTTTGGCTTTTGATACCGAAGAAACCACGCGCTTTTTCAACCAACGCGTTTCCGATGGGATTGATGCACTAACCGCCAATCACCTGCGCGATTATGTGGAAGGCTGGCCTTCAGCAATGCAGCTCATCGCTCTACAAGCGCAGCATCAACACCGCACGCTGGCTCAAACCATCGAATCGGTTTCGCATTTTAATCATGCCCATCTTTGGGATTATCTGGTCGAAGAAGTGTTTGATCTACTCGATGATGAAACTCGCTATTTCTTGATGCAGTGTTCGGTACTCGACCATTTTGATGATGCCTTGGTAAGCAGTTTAACTGGGCGTGATGATGCCTTGGCGATGATTGAATCTCTCAACCGATTTGGGCTGTTTATCTCGCCACTGGAGGGGGAAACCAACTGGTATCGCTTCCATAATTTGTTTGCTGAATTCTTAGCACACCAACGCCAAGCACGCATTCCACAGCAAGAGCAAGATTTGCAACGCGCCGCCGCCAAAGCATGGTTAGAAGCGGCAACGCCTCACCAAGCGCTGCGTCATGCGCATTCAGCGCAAGATAGCGAGCTGCTGGCGAGCATTTTGAGCCAGTTTGGTTGGAAAATGTTTAACCAAGGCGAGCTCGAAGTGTTGGAAGCAGCAATTAACCAACTGACTTCAACTCAACTGTATAGCGAGCCCAAATTGTGCATGCTGCAAGCTTGGCTTGCGCAGAGTCAGCACCGCTATAACGATGTTGGCGCATTACTGGCTAAAGCAGCGAAAGAGATGAAAGCGCTTAACGTCGAACTCTCCACCAAAGAGCAAGGCGAATTTAACGCGCTGCGCGCGCAAGTCGCGATTAACCAAAACGAGCCAGAAAAAGCCCTGGAACTCGCCGAACTGGCCTTAAGCCAGCTTGACCACACCACGTATCGCAGCCGTATTGTCGCCACTTCTGTGGTTGGCGAAGTAAATCACGTGTTAGGTCATCTCAGCCGCGCACTCTCCATGATGCAGCAAACGGAAAAACTGGCGCGCCAATATCAGGTGTATCACCAAGCGCTGTGGGCGTTGCTGCAACAAAGCGAAATTCTATTGGCGCAGGGCTATGTGCAAGCCGCATACGAAGTGCAGGATAACGCGTTTAAGTTGATTGAAGAGCAGCAGCTGCACCAAGTTCCGTTGCATGAATTTTTGCTGCGCATCCGCGCGCAAATTTTATGGTGTTGGAACCGCTTGGATGAAGCCGAACAAGCCGCTTACAAAGGGCTGAGCGTGCTAGAAAACCATTCACAGAGCAAACACTTGCACTGTTATTCCATGCTGGCCAGAATCGCCATCGGGCGTGGTGAGTTGGATAAGGCCGGGCGCTTCATTGAGCAGATCCAACACCTGCTCAAGCAATCTACTTACCATGTGGATTGGACGGCAAATGCTTCGCTTTCTTTGCTGCTCTACTGGCAAGCCAAAGAGAACAACGCAGAGATCCGTCAATGGCTACAATCCAGCATTCGTCCCGATAAAGCGTGTAACCACTTCTTCCAATTGCAATGGCGCAATATTGCCCGCGCCCAGATCCAATTGGGTGAAATGAATGAGGCACGTTCGACTCTAAAATTTATTCAAGAACAAGCACAGAAATCTCAGTTAGTCACCGATACCAACCGTAATTTGATTGTGGAAGCGCTACTGGCTATCACGGAAGGTGATGACCAACAAGCTAGCGACAAGTTAAAACAAGCACTACATCTGACTAACCAAACCGGCATGATTGGTAACTTCCTGATCGATGGTGGCAAAATTGGTCATCTGCTGGAGAAGCTGGTTCATAAAGGTGAGCTGGGAGATTTGGAGCGCCATCGCGCCCATCTACTACTCAAAGAGATCTCGACGACTCAACGCAGCCGCTCCATCCACTTTGACGAAGAGTTTGTGGAAAAGCTGGTCAATCATCCAAATATTCCCGAACTGGTGCGCACCAGTCCACTGACGCAGCGCGAATGGCAAGTGCTTGGGCTTATCTATTCCGGCTTTAGTAATGAGCAGATTGCCCATGAGTTGGATGTGGCAGGCACCACGATTAAAACTCACATTCGTAACCTGTATCAAAAGCTCAATATCGCGAATCGCAAAGAAGCGGTACACACCGCCGAACAGTTATTGCAATTGATGGGCTATTAAGTTTTCCTATCCCTAACGCAAAAGAGCCAGCAAACGCTGGCTCTTTTTATCTCGATTCTTTGCCGTATTTAAAATGGCTTAGGTGCGAAACCCGTCATCACTTCGACACGCAATGCTTTGCCGATTTTGGTGGTTGGGTGCACGATCACCAAACCTTTCACCGACTTTTTCAACTTACCTAAATCCGCTTGCTCAAGCTTGGTTATTTCACGTGAGAAAGGCATATCGGCAATGGTTTTACGCATTTTATTCAGGTCGTAATCTTGCTTGCCTTTCACGCTATTCAAACGCTTAGTCAGAGTTTCTAATTCATCGGTGAACTTACTAACCATCTCTGAATCGGCGCGACTTTTTGCAGCATCTAACTTACGGCGGCAAGTATCAATGCGATTGTTAAGTTGTTGAATATCGGTTTTAAGGTTCATGATTGTCGCTCTATCGAACAGAAAGGGCGCAGAGTATAGCATGGTAAATGATCGAATACCCAAACAACTTCCAGCCAAAAATTACACAACAAATCTTTTTGAACTAGGCTTATTGAGTAAAAACATTAAAAAACGTTCAAACGAGCCTAAACCATGAATATGACGATTCGACAACGCCTCTATGTGCTCTCTTTACTACCGTTATTTCTCATTGCACTAAGCATGATGTATTTAACTTTTAGTGAAACACGGCAGCTTAACCAAGAGCAAATGCAAAATACGCGTGAAACCATGATGGAGATGAAAGAGACTGAACTGAAGTCCTATCTACAAATGGCTGATACCGCCTTAACATCACTCAAACTACGACAGGCTTCCCTTGATGAGGTACTGGCCATTTTACGTGAGATTGAGTTCGCCAATAGTGGCTATCTCTTTGGGTATGATTCTAAAGGGACTCGCTTGTTGCTCGGCAAATCCACCAAAGGGCTTGGTGAAAACTTTATTGATATGCAAGATACCCAAGGAAACTATCTGATCCGTGATTTACTGAAAAATGCCAAGATCGATAAATTCACAACCTATTATTTCCCTAAACCAGGAGAGCAAACACCATTACCTAAACTCAGTTACTCGGTCTATTTGCCACAATGGGATCTCACGATAGGAACCGGTTTTTATACTGATGATGTCGATGCGGAAATCGCTGCGATGGAAACACGCTCAGAGCAGAAACTCCAACAAAGTCTTTACACCCTAACGAGCATTACGATAGTGATTGTGCTCCTAGTCGGAGTCATGGCCATCTTCATTAACCGCAGTATTATGCGTCCTCTCGAACTGTTCGATGCCTCAATCCGTTCATTTGCGAGTGGTGATGCGGACTTAACCGCTCGCATGGAGCGCTTTAGTGTTCCTGAATTTGCAAAATTGAGCGATAACTTCAACCGTTTTGTCGAAAGCTTGCAAGACATCATCAAGCGAGTAAACCAAGTTGGGCAGCAAGTTGTCGAAGAAACACATGCGATGAGCGAAAGGGCAGCTCAGGTCGATAACCTAGCCTCCAATCAGCGTGAAGAAACCGAGCAAGTCGCTACCGCTATGACAGAGATGACGACTACCGCACAAGAAATTTCAAGTAATGCGAATAACGCCGCTCAATCAGCTCGTGATGCCGAAGACAACGCAACCGATGTTCACAAGATCGTTAACTCTGCAGCACGTTCCGTACAGTCGCTAGCGGAAGAAGTGGCGGACGCCAGTAGCGTGATAGCCAAACTGGAAGGCGATGTTAACAACATCACCTCTTCACTGGCGGTCATTCAAGATATTGCAGAACAGACAAACTTATTGGCACTGAACGCAGCGATTGAAGCAGCACGAGCTGGTGAACAGGGACGAGGGTTTGCGGTAGTGGCTGATGAAGTGCGTAAGCTTGCCAGCCGTACTCAAGAGAGTACGCAAGAGATCCATACCATGATCCAGCAGTTAAAAGCGGGGTCCGATGCAGCAGTGAAAGCCATGGAGTCGAGTCAACAACGAAGTATTACCACGGTTCGTGAAGCCAATGCGGCAGCCGAAGCACTACAAAAAATCCAAGCGTCCATAGGGACAATTATGGATATGAACGCGCTCATTGCGACAGCAACCGAAGAGCAGAGCATTGTCGGCCAAGAAATCTCACAACGTATTGTGGTGATATCGGATCAAAGCAGTGAATCCGCGACACTCGCAAATCAAAACCGCCAAGGTAGCCAAACCTTGAATGGGCGCGCTCATGAGCTATATGAGTTAGTGGCGCGCTTTAAGGTTTGAGATGTTTACAGTGTAAATTGGCTAAGAGAGACATAACTAACGAAAGAAAGCGCCTTGGATTAGGCGCTTTTTAATAAAAGAACTACTTACTGCCAGCATCTTTAACCGCTTTAATCAGAACCGAAGTATCCATTCGCCCTAGTCCTTGTTGTGAAAGGCCTTGATAGGCCGCGATCGTGCTTTCTGTCATCGGCAACTTCAGACCTAAATGCGCAGCTTCATCCAGACAGAAACCTAAATCTTTGATCATCCAATCAATCGCAAACCCAAAGTCGAACTTCTCTTGGCTCATGGTGAGTGCACGGTTTTCCATCTGCCAAGAACCTGCTGCACCATTTTTCAAACAGGAAACTAAATTAGGAATATCCAGCCCAGCTTGCTCTGCCAGCAGTAATCCTTCAGACAAGCCATTCAGCACACCCGCAATACAAATCTGGTTCACCATCTTAGCGCGCTGCCCCTGCCCTGCTTTCCCCATCAGTACAGAAGAACGTCCGTAAGAGGAAAAAATCGGTTGCATCTCATCAAAAAGTGCAGAGTCACCACCACACATGATCGTTAGGACGCCATTCTCAGCCCCAGCCTGACCACCCGAAACGGGAGCATCCATAAAACGTAAACCCGCGTCTTGTGCAGCCGCTGAAAGCTCTTCGGCAAGCAATGCGGAGGTCGTGGTGTGATCGATCAATACTGCGCCCGGTTTCATCGCGGATATAGCGCCAGTGGCTGCAGTGGTCATGCTGCGTACGTCATCATCATTCCCAACGCAAGTCAGCACGACATCGGCTTCCTTAACGCATTCCACGACTGTTTCAGAGTATTTACCACCAAACTGCTTCGCCCACGCCGCGGCTTTCGCTTGAGTACGGTTAAATACCGTCACCTCAAAGCCCGCTTTTTGCAAATGCCCCGCCATGGGGTAGCCCATAACGCCTAATCCAATAAAGCTGACTTTCATCTTGTTCTCCTTATTGTTTTTGTTCTTATCCAAAAAGAAAAAGCCGAGCTTTCGCTCGGCTTTTAAGATAACGATTATTCGATATCCGCGTTGTGGTAAACCTGCTGTACGTCATCGCAGTCATCCAGCATATCAAGGAACTTCTGGAATTTTTCTGCGTCTTCACCACTCACTACTGTGCGGTTTTGTGGAACGAAAGTGATCTCTTCCACATCCAGAGTCAGATCTGGGAATGCTTCGTTCAGCGCGGTTTTTACTTTGAAAAACTCGGTGTTTGGTGCGAATACGGTGATCACACCATCTTCCAGTTCAATGTCTGTCACTTCTGCATCCGCCATCATCAGCGCTTCAAGAATCACTTCTTCATCATCGCCTTGGAACTGGAAAACAGCTTGGTGATCGAACATGTGTGCAACTACACCAGGGGTACCAATTTTCGCGCCTGTTTTCACAAAGCATTGACGAACGTCTTGGTAGGTACGGTTGCCGTTGTCACTCAGACAATCAACGATCACGCTTGCGCCACCTGGGCCAAAGCCTTCGTAACGTGCTGGTTGGTAATCTTCACCGGCACCACCGCTAGCTTTATCCAGAGCTTTTTCAATAACGTGTGCTGGTACTTGGTCCTTTTTCGCTTTCGTGATCAGGTGACGAAGCGACAAGTTCATATCTGGGTCAGTACCGCCGTTTTTCGCACAAACGTAAATCTCTTTACCGTATTTTGAGTAAACTTTAATTTTTGCGCCTTGAGTTTTCGCCATTGAGGCTTTGCGCACTTCAAAACTTCTTCCCATTGGGATGTTCTCTCTAATTCAATTTGTTGCGACGGATTTTAGCAGAAGGCTTGCTGTTTGCAATTTGCCACCTGCAGAGCATGGACGCTACGCAACGCCCATCACTCTTTTGTACTTCTCTATCGACTGTTGAAACCACTGCTTTTCGCTTTCAGAAGCAATCTTGGTCATCTGCTTAGTGATCTCTTCCGGTCCTGATTTTACCTGCTTAAGTCGCCAAACAAGGAAAGAGGCTTGTTTATCAAGTTCTACTTTGTTTTTCTCTTCCGCAGTCAGTAATGCAAGGTTGAAAGACATTAGTAAGCCCACAGTCAATAAAATCGTGAGGCGAAATATAGCATAGGAATGCAGAAAATTAAGAGTCAAAATGTTGCTTTGGCTGCTTCAAATCAACTAAAACGATAAAAATAAGTAAGGGTGACCATAGTCACCCTTAATCAATTTTGTATAACGTCAGGCGTTAGTGTAGTAATCCAAGCTCTTTAGCTTCCTCTATGGTAAGGCCGCTTTCACGTATCTCACGCAACGTTTCGATACGGCGCCGAGCCTCTGCTGACTTCACATTTTTTGCAGGGCGTAGTGACTCGACTTCCTCTGTAGCATCCCATTTGTTGGTAATGCTCGTCATGTCGTCATGGTCAATTGAATTAATGGACATAAATACCTCCGAAAACCATGCTAGAAACAACTAATCTGTAGCAAAGGGGCTCTGTTTTGTTAAGTAGATTTAATCCATATTGTGACTGTGGCAATACTTCAGAAATCTTATCAACTAAACTATAGATATTCTTTTTGCTAATCTCCAAACCCCTCGCTAAATTAACAGACTTTCCTTCTCACAATGGTTCTTTGCAACCCCATAACTTTTTCCTTTCAATCAGATCTCTAATTTCAATTTCCATCCTCGACCGACATAGATTATTTGGCAAACCGCTAAATAGTGGACCAGACTTTGATATCAGCTCCGTAGATCAATACCATCAGCCGCTCAGTTCCAGTTCCTATTGATCATATCGGATCACTCGACTTTATTAAGCAATAGGATCATACGATATGAATCAGTTGCATCACTGGTTAAATGATGTTCATCAATGGTATCAAAACCAAAATAGTGAGCATGTCGCCATGTTACAGCCTTTGATTTTCCGTGTTCCAGAGCAGATCTGGAATCCGAAATTGAGTGAAAAACAGAGTCAAGCTATCGCCTGTTGGCTTGACGCTTGTTTACGCCAATTCATTTATTATCGTGAGAATGATGCAGAAAAAGGCTTGCAATACCTAAATTTAGCTTATGGCCGTTTGCAGCACTGTGCTGCTCAACCGCAGTGCGATATCGAGCTAAAATCTTGGTGTATGCTGCGAATGCAGCAATTGATGGTACTGAGCTTGGAATGTCTGAACCAGCAACCGGATGGCCAACAGCAATCAGCCTCACTCATTGAAGCACATGTGCAATTTATGGCGTTTCATGCTTGGAACGATGATCAAGGAAACACCTCATCGCAGAAATGAGGAATAGGAAGCACTTCTTTATTGCTCTATCCATATTGCGGGCAAAAAAATAGCGAGCTATTTAAACTCGCTAAAAACATATGAGCCAATCTACAATTCATCAGATGGGACAAAAGGTTGTCTATTCGTGTTGCAGTGTATCGACAGCCTTAGGACAAAATGTCAGCATCTTGTCAGGTTTAGGTCACAATAAATGCGTGAAAATAACATTACTTTTCAATCAAACTCCGGTAGCCATCTCATCTAGAGCACGGTACACAGTTTCATCAATATGACCATCTTGTACCATTTTGCACACCTTACGACGAACCGCTAAACCTGCGATCAATTTCTCGATCGAAAGGTGTTTACTCTCATTTTGCCCGTTATATAGCTCCAGAAGCTTACTCAGGGTCGGATATTGGATCACCTCATTTTCAACTCGCAACCAATCAAGCTTGTCAATCAGCTCTACACATTCTTCTTTGATGGATGAAGGGGCATGTCCCGTCATTGCTGCTAAAGCCGTTATACTGCGTTCTAGCGCTTCTAAAGAAGTATAGCGAGATAAGGTAATGGTGATCTCATCAGCGTTGATCTCAACCAGATGTTTACGTAGTTTCACACGGCGCCCTAATCTTCCTCGTGGTGATGGTGCTTTACGTTGAATAGGCTCAAATTCACCATCAATAATACTAGAAAGCTCGGCTAATTTTTGTTTAGAAACTAACTCGTTACGAAGTGGATTTGGTAAAGTTGGAGCCATATTACGTTTACCAGCGTTAGTGGTTTTCGCACGAGAGTAACGCAATACTTCTTCCACATCGCATTTAATATCCACTTGGTAATCAACCACTTTGCCTTTTTCTTGCACTGTGGTGACCGTAAGGTGATAACCCCACAGGTTGACGACAAACAGATCCTCACTCCCTTTCCCTTCTGAAAGACGGCGCAACTCACGGATCAAATCCATTGAAAAACGACGCCATTCAATGTTTCTTGCCAGTTTTTGATTCAATTCACTGAGCATCATCACATCAGTATGACGACGTGACATACGGCTACGGAAGTAGGAGTAAAGCTGGAAGACTAACGTGTGTTGCTTCAGGATTTCCGGTGGAAACAAGAAGAAGTAGTCACGCGTTAGCAATTCTTCAAAAAATGAAGGTTCCCACACCAAAATGTACAGGTTGGGTTTAATCCGGATCTCGCCATCGCTTCCCTCAACAGGAGCTTCTTCTGAAGCGGTGATGGTGCGAGCTAAAAACCGGAAACGATCACTCTTAAAACCTTCAGGCATGTTCTCACTGAGCCAACGGCCAGTCAGTTCATGCAACTGAAAATCGGTAAATTCAATGCGATCAATACTGTCACGGATAGAATCGCGCGCTGGCCCACTGTCTTTTTTACCACGTAAGGACAGAATATCTGTTATGTAAAGTGGTGTTTTATTCGGTGCTTGTTTTGCGTTGAAATGATAATCGTCTTGATGATGATCATGGTATTGAACAGTCAAGGTAAACAATGCAAACAAGGTCATCAGATCATCAACAGTCATGATATTTTTTGACGATCGCGTTTCAATCACTGCGCGTGTGCCTGAAATAGACACCATGGATTTTTGGTAACTTTTACGTGTGCGAGGTGGTGCTAACGCTTGATCAATGATCCCAGCCCAGTTGGTCGGTGAGACAACAAATTGCTCGGATTCATCTTTCATTGCTGGTGGTGTATTTAAGCCATGTTCATGCAACAAACGTTGATTGACTTGAGTCTGTGCTAAAGCTTTGGAACGTTTTTGCTTTTCGCTTTGTTTTACAGACTCAGTAACTAAACTGGTTGATCCTAATACTGAGATCAATTGATTAGGATTGATGAAGCGATGCAGCATGGTTTTACCTGCTAACCCTTCTTCAAATCGAACCGGTATTTGTTTAAATAGCCCAGTAGCCACTGCAGCTCTTAAGCGCTGTTGGATTGCTGCACGGGTCAATTGACCATCAGTGGCATCAATCAACTCTGTCGTAGAAACTAATCCATCTTTACTGCGTAATCCACGCAATGAGATGAGATTCAATAATTCAACGATACTTTTAGTCACACCTTTGAAGTGTTGATACTGTTCAATCCAGTCAATTGCTGCTTCAGAGACTTCAAAAAGATGACCATCTTTGTGAGTTCTTGGCAACTTGATCAAGAGTTTTTCTTCTGAGCTCATGGTTAGATCCGTATCACACTTACCGTAATATCACTATAGTTCCAAGAGAATAAAGAAAAAGAGATCATAAATAAAGAAAAATTTGTTGTTTTTAAATAACTGATCTTTCTGATTTAAATGATTAATTATGATTAGAGTGATCTAATGATCTGAGTATAAATCCTGCCCTAACTGCATGTAATATAACTGAATTATTTTTATCACTTCAGAAGCATGATCATAGATGTATTGAAACCATGATCAATGCAAGATCGAAAGCATGATCATTTTTTTCCTAAAGCATGATCATATGGCGATCGCACCTATGATCAAAGGCATGCGCTAAGCATGATCAAGGTAGTCACACAGTTTATCCACAGAACCTATTTGTTATTGCGCAATTTACAGTTGGCTCCACTCATACAGAGCCACTTTCGTTTCGGAAAGATGATCAAGAGCAGGCTTAATATTAAGCAATTTTTTAGAATACTCTCTGATTTGATGTCAAATGGACAATGCACATTCACCGCTTTGCTTCTATTGAAGAGTTTTGCTCGTCACGAAAGCATGATCATGGTTGTAAGTTTGCGTATCTCATTAAGACCTATCTCTTTTTGTGCCGAGGATTTCAAGCCTATTAGAGCCAGAAGCCTTTCTCTATCTGACATTGCCCGTAAAAGTATGGAAAATTTACATGCTTCCGTACTGACAGAACTCTTGATCATTGATCCGTAAAAGGATCATCAACGAAGGATCATATTTAACCTATTTCTAGAGCTGATACTCTCTTGATCATCTTTCCATATTCTTTGATTTTGTTCGGAAGCATGATCATGATATTTCTCTTGATCATCGTTTCGGGGCTGCTGGAAACATGATGGGTTTCCTCTCTGTGTAGACTTTTGGTTTAATTTGAAGAGTAATCCAAATGTAAATAGCATTAACCGTAAGTTAGTGGCTGTATTTAATCGTTCCGTATACTGTCACTGCTATACAGATTTATCCTTGCTTTACATTGTAAATAAGTGACGTTGTAATATTTTAAATTTATAACTGTTTTTGACGCATTACCTTCTTATTGAAATCTATTTTTGATGAGTTATTTTGTTCATTTGATATCAATTTTCTGTTAAGAGTCCAATATGTGTGATTTTAATTCATAGTTTTATGTTCACCTTTTTGTTGTTTTAAGTAATCTATGCTGTACAATTGGTTTTAAGCCCTAATAACGGAAATTGGCAATGAAAAGAGAACAAACGATAGAGAATCTCTACCAGCTTGCACAACTGACCCAACAAGTGCAGGCTGATCGTATTGAGATTGTATTAGAGGAGCGCCGTGATGAGCATTTTCCTCCAATGTCAAAAGCACTGATGGAAACTCGCTCAGGTTTAACTCGTCGCAAGCTGGATGAAGCGATTGCGAAGATGGAAGAAGCGGGGCATCAATTTACGAAAAATAACGCGAACCACTACTCTATCTCTCTTTCCGAAGCACATATGCTGATGGATGCTGCGGGCGTTCCTAAGTTCCACGAGCGTAAGAAGAACAACGACAACAAGCCTTGGATCATCAATGTGCAAAACCAAAAGGGTGGTACAGGCAAGTCAATGACTGCGGTGCATTTAGCCGCTTGCTTAGCACTCAATTTGGATAAACGCTACCGTATCTGCCTGATTGACTTGGATCCGCAAGGTTCACTGCGTTTATTTTTGAATCCACAAATCAGCCTAGCTGAGCACACTAATATCTATTCAGCAGTTGATATTATGTTGGATAACGTGCCAGATGACGTGCAAGTAGACGCGGATTTCTTGCGCAAAAACGTGATGTTGCCGACGCAGTATCCGAACTTGAAAACCATTTCTGCGTTTCCTGAAGATGCCATGTTCAATGCGGAAGCGTGGCAATATTTATCGCAAAACCAATCATTAGATATCGTTCGTTTGCTTAAAGAGAAGCTGATCGACAAGATTTCAGACGATTTTGACATCATCATGATTGATACTGGTCCACACGTTGATCCACTGGTGTGGAATGCTATGTACGCATCGAATGCTTTACTAATCCCATGTGCGGCGAAACGATTGGACTGGGCATCAACAGTGAACTTCTTCCAGCATTTACCGACGGTTTATGAAATGTTCCCTGAAGATTGGAAAGGGCTAGAATTTGTTCGTTTGATGCCGACTATGTTTGAGGATGACAACAAGAAACAAGTATCGGTACTGACCGAAATGAACTACTTGTTGGGCGATCAAGTGATGATGGCCACTATCCCACGTAGCCGTGCTTTTGAAACTTGTGCAGATACCTACAGCACAGTGTTTGATTTGACCGTTAACGACTTTGAAGGCGGCAAAAAAACGCTGGCCACTGCTCAGGATGCCGTTCAGAAAAGCGCATTAGAGCTAGAACGCGTACTTCATTCTCATTGGCCTTCACTTAATCAGGGGTAAGTAACTTATGGCAATTAAAACTTCTGAACTCAATGCAAAACTGTTTGGGAAGGCGGATAAACGCCGTGCAACGACGCCTGCAGAAGCGCAATCGGCTGCCAAAGCTCAAGCGCAGATGATTGAACTGGCGGTGGCGGGTGAAGAGATCGTCACCTTCGAGCTGATGCGTATTCCTGCAAACGAAGTGGCTGAAAAAACGCTGGTGTTTGCTCAAAATGCCCGTGAACAAGCCTTTTTAACTGAACACGCTCTATCCGATGTACTGACTACTCTGCGTGAGCGTGGCCAGCAGTATCCTGCTGTGGGTCGTAAAACCACAGAAGGTAAAATAGAAGTGCTCGATGGTAGCCGTCGCCGAATGTCTTGCATCCTGGCTGGCAAAGAGTTCCTAGTTTACGTTGCAGAGAATATTAATGCAGAGCATGCCAAGTTTCTGTCTGATGTCGCGAATGCTCATAAACCTCTTTCCCTGTATGAGAAAGGTAAAGAGATGCAGGCTAAGCTCGATAGCGGTGAAGCGGAAGATCAAAAAGCACTCGCGAAAATGTTCCAGTGCAGCGAAGCTTTGGTTAGTGGCGCATTAAAGGCGGCAGCATTGCCGCTGGAGCTTTTGCAAGCTTATCCCAGTGTGGTTGAGTTAGGGCGTCCAACTATCGTCAAATTGCACAAGCAATTTAATGAGTTGAATGAGGCTCAGCGTGAGCAATTACTGGCGAAATGCCATCAAACCAATGGCTTCGTATGGCAGCGTTCTCAAGCTCAAGGTGTTGCACGTATTACGAAAGATGTGACGGAAACCATCGAAAGCTGGATCCAAGATGTTTTGCCACCAAAACGTAATGAAACGCCTAAAGTAGAGTTGATTAAAGGCCGTGCAAGCTATACGCGTAAAGGCAGTAATTTAGTGCTGAATCTGAAGAAAATTGATGATGAGCTGATGCAAGACATTCTGGATTTTGTACAGCGTAAACTGAATTAATCGCTTTATCTAATAACAAAGCCCGCTGATGCGGGCTTTGTGTGTTTTAGGGTCTTAGCCTTATTGATTTCTTAGGCGTTGCCAGTACTTCTCATAAATCGCTAGCGTCTCTGGGCCGACATCGTTGATGAACTCGCCTTTTTTCATATCTTCATCCGATGGGAAGATAGTCGGGTTATCACGCAGTTCTGCCGGTAGCAGCGCTCGACCGCCTTTGGTGGCAGAGGCATAACCTAAGCTTTGTACAATCTCAGCTTGGTTTTCTGGTTGGTACATGAAATTCACAAACTTGTGTGCCAACGAGATGTTTTTGCTGCCTGAAGGGATGGTGAAGTTATCCATCCACAGTACCGCACCTTCTTCTGGCATAACAAATTTCAGTTCAGGCATTTCAACTTGGCCTTGGTACGCGTTACCGTTCCATTGCATACCCAGTGTCGCTTCACCTGATACATAAGGAACATGTGGAGCGTCTGAGTTATACAGCAGTACGTTATTTTTTAGTGCTACCAGCGATTCGTACGCTTTTTTGATTTCATCTTCATTTTTAGTGTTGATGCTAAAGCCATTAAGCTTTAGCGCCATACCAAAGACATCACGAATATCATCGATCAGCATGACTTGCTGTGCGTATTGCTTATCCCATAGGTCTGCCCACTTGGTGATGCCGTTAGGTAGAGTGGTTGAGTTGTAGTAAAGGCCGGTTATTCCCCAAATGTAGGGGAGAGAATATTTGTTTTGAGGATCGTGTGCCAAGCCGAGAACGGTTGGCATTGCATCTTTCATATTGGGGATTTGGTTATGATCGATTTCTGCTAGTAGCCCTTCACGGCCCATCTTTTCGATAAAATAAGCCGAAGCGAACACCACATCGTATCCTGTACCTTTCAGAAGTTTGAGCTTGGTATACATTGACTCATTATTCTCAAAAGTTGAATAGTTAATAGTCACGCCTTCTTGCTTTTCAAAAGCTTTCAGCGACTTTTCTGGTAAGTACCCGCCCCACGCATAGACGTTAAGAGTAGGTTGTTCAGCATATACCTGAGAAGACGCAACGACTGCAGAAAGTACCAATCCTTTAATGAAAGTTTTCATTGCATTTTGATTCCTTTTTAGCCCAGCCCAATGCTAGGGTTCGAGTGCATAATTAGTGAATTTTTTGTTGGGATAAAGCAAATATAATTTGTCGTTAAGAAAAAATATTTTAGCCTTCTGTTAACAAACTCCCGCTGCCTTGTTATGTGTTTCAAGACGTTACAGCGATCTGGCGGCATGTGCTAACATGGTGCATCACCGATGGGATACCGCTTGTTATGACTCAGCCACTCACTTATTTACTGCAACTTCATCAATTGGCTCAACAGCACCGAACTCGTTTTGGGTGTTGGTTACGTGGTGAGCCGCAATGGCAGAATGCTTTACTTAACTCATTGATTAATCACTTTACCGACCAATCAATATTTATGTTAGGCAACAGTGAAATTAATGGTGTGACTTGTGTCGATTATCATCAAGGTCAGCAGTGGTTGGGGAAGGAATGCCAACTGTTAATCTGTGATTTAGGCCAAGGTTGGGATGCTGATAGTTTTAATGCAGCGCTAGGTACGTTAGTTGGCGGTGGCCTATTGATCGTTACTGGTGAGCCGCATTGGCTTAATCCTGCTGCTCGTCATTGGCTAGAGACGGCTCTAGCGGAACTGATAGTGATTGGTTCTCAAGAGTCTCCAGCGTTG
>JBOFIW010000130.1:0-4689 GCA_051650365.1 Vibrio sp.
CAGATGTCAGGTATGACGATGCCCACGAATCGCGGAATGCTCACTCTCGCACAAAAAATGGGGTTTGAAGTAGAAATTCATTTTGAAGATGGTACTGCTGATATGGTACTCCCGCTGCTTTAACCTAAGTAAAGTGACAGAAGATCCGCGAGATCCTCTGTCACTTTTAAAGATCTACACCCAACGCCAGTTCTTTTTCAGATACTGAATACACCAAGACTTCGCTTCCCCCATTTGATTGCGTCGCCAAGCCAGTACGATTTCCATGTCTGCGTCTTCTGAGCCGTTAATGTATTGCAGTTCACCTCTATCAACGTAAGGTTGGGCAACTTGTAAAGGCAGCGTACCAATACCCAAACCAGCTACTAACGCCTTGCACTTCGCATCCAAATTACTAACTGTTAAACGAGGTTGACGTTGAAGAATATTCACACTCATCGCCGGCTGTTCACGCGCTGTATCTGCGATAGCAATAGCACGGTATTTCTCTCTAGCCTCATCGTTGAATTCACCGGAGCGGCGATGAACATAGTGCGTAGGCGCAGCCACCCAAACCATTTTTACTGCACCGATCGTCTCCGCTTTCACCTCTTGGGGCAGTGCATCAATACGAGGACAAATTAAAAGATCCGCTCGCCCTGTTGCTAAGGCTTCCCAGCAACCAGCAAGAATTTCATCTTGGATACGAACCCGAGTTTTACTAATGTTGCCAAGGGCTTCTACCATAGGAAAGAGGCTAGTTGCTGGGATAATACCATCAAGTGCAATGGTGATATCGAGCTCCCAACCATTCGCGAGTAATGTCGCATCATTAACCAGTTTTTCCGTCGCAGCGAGAATCGCCCTGCCCCGTTCTAAGATCAGCTTTCCGGCCTCGGTAAAATTGGCTCGGTGACCGGAACGATCGAAAATCATCAGATCCAAATCTTGTTCTAACTTTTGTATTTGATAACTCAAAGAGCTAGGTGCACGATTGAGTTCATTTGCAGCGGCAGCAAAGCTTCCTCTACGTTCTATGGCATCCAAAATATGTAAGGCTTCTAGGGTTATTGGACTTAGCAAAGATCTCTCCCAAAGATGTTTATCGTGGATTCTATGTCGTTTTAAATAGCAGATAAGCCATCAACAATTATAACGTGATAAAAGACATACCACACAACGGGGTAACTTGTCATTGGAGGAGTATCTCGAAGTGTAAACCATCAAGCGAGGGAATATAAAAAAGCCAGCATTAGCTGGCTTTTTTATATTCAGAGAACCATTCATTCAAAAGGAAATTAAAAAGTGATGGAATGAATTATTTGTTCTCAGTCATTTCTTTCTTCACCATCACTGCCGCAGCAACGATGAACGCAATAATCAACGCCAGTTCCACTTGTCCTCCAGAAAACCACTAATAAACCTGCCTATAGTCTAGCATTAGGGTTAAGCATAAGCAGTGTTTATTTTGTGAAACTGGTCAATTAGCGATCGAGATCAAAACTCATGTAAATCTTACTGAGAGGAAAGTTCTGGCTTTACCCATACCTGGCTGAAATCAAACCAACCAAGCGCATTACATTTAGCATTTTGTAGGGCGCCACATTGGTCTTTACTGATCCCAAGCCAGCAATGGAACATCGGGATCAATTGATGCTTTTCTATCAAGGATTTACCTAATTCTTTCGCGGGAAAAGCGGTTGAAGGGTCAGCACGCCATGCATCAATTAAACTTACCCACTGATTGAAATCATCACTTTTACTTAAAAATTCGATATCAGAATAGTTGAGCAGCCATCCAGCTAACGCATCATCACGATGGTTGGCAATTCCCATAGGTTTTATCCAAATATCCACCTGTTCTGTCTCAAGCACGGTATGTTCATATTTGATGACATTCACGCCGATCCCATCTTGATGGAGTATTTGTTTAATCGCATTGGCGACCGTAGGAAACATCGGATGCTGCGCATGATAAGCAATGGTCAATTCACGCGCTTGAGGTGGCAACGTTTTATGCTGCGAAGTGGAATGATGATACCAGCCAGGTTTTAGCCCATACGCAGGCAAAACACCAAGCTCAATAATTTTCTCTTCAGGTAACAATTTAAACAGACTAAAGGCATTCAACTTTTCCGATAAATAGCGAGCCCAACACGCATCTTGAGCCACGCCATTGCGACGATTAAGCAGTAAATAGGTACAACCTGGATCCAATTCCACCTCTTCCGTTGAAGAACCACGAGCGCTCTTCATTGGGTTAGATAAGCTTGGAAAAACCATAGAGGAATGTACTTCATCAATCACCCACACCTCGACGCGGTCGAGCAGTGGCCGGAAACCGAAGTAGCCGTCAAATGCTTGTAAAACTAAGCGTTTTTCATCATTAAGAACCACTTTATAAGGTCCAGTCCCCACCGGCATCAAATCAAAATCAGGGGTTCGATCCACCTCTGCTGGTAGGACTTTGGCACAAGCTTCAGCCAGTAAGAGTGGTAATTGCATATCCGGCTTTTGCAGATAAACATCCACAGCCCAAGGATAAGGAGAATCTACGCGATCAATGTGAGCGAACAAGTTGAGCAAACGCAATTGCCAGAGGTTTTGCACCACAAGTTCAGTGGTTAACAAATTTCCATTATGGAAGCGTACTCCTGGGCGCAAATAGAATCGCCAATGCTGTTCGGAAATGGCTTGCCATGAATGTGCCAAATCAGGTTGTAACTGTTCATCTTCATCAAGACGAGTTAAACCACTGAAAACTTGCCTTGCAATATGTTGCTCCGAGCGTCGCATCGGCTTCTGCGGATTGAGCATGGAAAGTTGGCGATAGTATGGCAGTCTAACGACTTGTAGCCCTTCTTGATGTTGAACACCCAAATAGCTTTCAATGACTTGGGTTAATTTTGCTGCATCTTGATCAAGTACGGAAAAAGCTTGGCTTATTTTTCCTTCATTGAGATAGCGTCGAGCGAGATTTTCACTAACATCTGCTCGGCTGCGCTTAAAAATCAGCTGTGAAAGTTTGCCGCGCCCAGCGGCTGGATGCCATTCAATCCAGCCCTCTTCTTCCATTTTATTTAGAACGATCCGCGCATTACGGCGGGTACAGAACAGAATTTCCGTAACATCATCTAACTGAGTGTCGGTATCTTGGCCTTGAAAGTGTTCAAAGAGGGTCTCGAATTGAACGCGTAAGCGCGGACTGCTCATAAAGAGGAAATCTCATAAAAATCTACTGCTAGATAGTTTCCTTATTTTTTAAACTTTGAGCAAGCCAAGATAAAAAACTTTTAAAGCACATCACAACCTAGAGTCTGGGCTATTGTTTGCAACTGGGCTTCGTCGTCTAGCTTGATTGACCACTTGCTTCCACCTCCGTTGGCAATCATGACATTCGCACCATTCCCCATTAAAGTGATCATATCTACATCCGCTTGTAGTGTTGCAAAATTCGCATCACCAAGTCGAACCATCACTTCATGGGGTGTGAGAATGATTTTTCCGTTTTTGAATTGAAGAACCATTTAAACCTCGATACTTGGCATCGATCTCTTTGCGCGTGCACGTTTTACGGCAACAGTGAGTCGACTGATGCAAACTAATCTATCTTGATTATCTTTGATTTCAATCTGCCACACTTGGGTTGATATACCCATATGAAGAGGAACAGCAGTACCCATTACGGTGCCTTCACGCATAGCACGTACATGGTTGGCATTGATATCCAAGCCCACGCAATAAGCGTCTTCCCCAACACTAAAGTTTGCAGCCACCGAGCCCAAGGTTTCCGCTAACACAACGGAAGCACCACCATGTAACATACCCAAGGGCTGATGTGTAAAATGACACACAGGCATAGTGGCAGAGATACTATTTTCAGTTAACTCGGTATAAACGATATTTAGATGTTCAATCAGGGTATTTTTTGAAGTGGCATTGAGCACTTCAAGACTGATAGGTTTATTCCAAATCGCCATTACAATGTTCCATAAACATGAATTAGGCGCTTATTGTACGGATCTAACACACTGATACCAAGCGACAAACGAGTAGAAGCAGAGCAAGCCCCAATTATTTGCCACAGTGCTTGGCATAACTAACAACGAGCACAACGCATGAATCAAAGGATGGCAAACCATCAATGGTAAGGGCTAACATTACGATTGTATGGTGCTAATATGAGGCCATTCTCTGGTCGCCACTGAATTAAGGAAAATAAAATGTACAAAACTCGATTGGCGCTCACTTTAATGATGACCATCGGCTTAGCGGCCTGTAGCGCTTCACCAACGGGTAGAAATCAGTTACTGCTCTTTTCTGATAATGATATGAGTCATTTGGGCGCACAGTCCTTTACCCAGATGAAACAAGAAATCCCCATCAGTAAAGACTCTAAAACCAATAGTTATGTACAGTGTGTAGCAAATGCAATTACGGCTCAGGTCCCCAAACAACCGGGCTTTGAACAGTGGGAAGTAGTGGTGTTTGAAAGCGATCAAGTGAATGCGTTTGCTCTTCCTGGGGGCAAAATAGGCGTTTACACCGGTCTTTTGAAAGTTGCGATTAATCAGGATCAGCTGGCGACAGTGCTCGGCCATGAGGTGGCGCATGTACTATCCAATCACAGTAATGAGCGTTTATCACAGTCACAATTAGCCAATGCAGGGTTACAACTGACGGACATCGCAATTGGTGCATCAGAGTATA
>JBOFIW010000131.1:0-6388 GCA_051650365.1 Vibrio sp.
TAGGTCGAGTTAATAGGAGGTCTGACTTTCTCATTAGAGTAACTCAAATGTACAATAAATAAACCATTTGATTATAAAATTGTAAATATAAGTCATAATGAAAACAGTTCTTTTGAACCACCATTCGCCAAAAGGAGAAATAACTCTAATTGACGGCCTACTTTATTGGTTTCCACAGTTTCTTGCTCTGCACCGTGCTGATCACTACTTTGAGCAGTTACATACGGAATTAAGTTGGCAGCAAAAAAGTATTCGCCTATTTGGTAAAAGTGTCCTGCAACCGAGACTAATTGCTTGGTATGGCGAATTAGACTACCACTACTCAGGGCTTCAACTACCCGCAAAGCCATTCCCTCCGCTATTGACACAACTTAAAATAGAATGTGAACATGCAGCTCAAACCACGTTTAATTCTGTACTAGCAAATCTATATCGTAATGGACAAGATTCCATGGGATGGCATCAGGATAATGAGTTGGAGTTGGGTACTCACCCTATTATCGCGTCACTTTCTCTTGGAGAGAGTCGTCGCTTTATACTACGTCACCGCAGCGACTACGATACTAAGGTGGTGTGTGAATTATGTCATGGTGATTTACTGATTATGGCAGGCACCACGCAACAGCATTGGCAGCATACTATTCCTAAAACACGTCAAACTAAGCGGGCACGCATTAATCTCACTTTTCGCCATATTTTGGATTGATCCGGAGAGCCGCCACACCAAATGTGGTTTGAAATGGTTGGTTTTGAGCAAGAATAATCCACCATATCCATCCCACAAAAATACTGGCGATAAATGGTGCACAGGGCGGTTAACAAATTGCATATTAGAAAGCTCGACAACATCACACTATTTTATTGTTTCTTGCCTTCAAATAAGCCAACTTCATCTAAACTTTAGCTAACTTCACAAAATGGATTGAATTCGGGATGGACAGCTTTGCTGGTAACCAATTAAAAGAAATGGCGGAGATGCGTTTTGCCCGTAAGCAGCACATTGTTCTAATCAGCTCTAGCGTCACCGCCACAATATTTCTTGTATTGGCGATCTGTGATTACTTAAATGATGATTTCCTTCTCAGCGGCCTACTGTTTTTTAGCAGCATCGTCACTCTCTTTAATTTGGTATCACTTATCCGTCATCGTCAATTCCATACTCACGCCGATTTAATCCTCTCCTTGATACTGCTCACTTTTTCAGTAGTCATCATCAGTAATGCTGAGAATGATTTAGGACACCTGTTATGGCTATATCCTCTCATTTGTACATTAATCATGATTAATCCGTTTAGAATGGGAGTGATTTACAGCATCATGATATGTTTAGCAACGACAATCATGATGCTAGTCCAACATTATCAAGCCACATCAACCCATGCTGAACATAGCTACTTTTTGATCAGTTTGTATGCATTAACCATTATTAGTAATGCCGCCTCATTTTATTTTTCTAAAGCCATCAACTATGTCTATGCCCTACACCAAGAAGGTATTGAGGAACTCGCGTATCTCGATCCATTGACAGGATTAGCTAATCGGTGGAGTTTTGAAAACTGGGCAAATGAAAAGCTAAAAGAACAGCAAGGTACAAGTACGATTACCGCTTTGGTTTTTCTCGATATAGATAACTTCAAACGAATTAATGATAATTACGGTCACGATGTGGGAGATCAAGTGCTAAAACATTTCGCACACCGTTTACAGAATAATCTACGTAATAAAGATCGAGCCACAAATAAACACGATTATTCTATTGCTCGCTTTGCGGGGGATGAATTTGTATTACTCCTATATGGGGTAAGAAATCTTCACGATCTCGATAATATTCTTGACCGTATATCATGTTTATTTATTGACCGTTACCCTGAAACAGACATGTTGAATCATCTAACAGTAAGTATTGGTGTTGCTATTTACCCTAAAGATGCCATAACGCTTTCAGAGCTAACACGTTGCGCAGATAAAGCCATGTATGCATCAAAACATGGTGGTAAAAACCAATATCGTTACTACCATGATGCGGCATACCCTCCCCCCATCAAAACAACTCTCGATACCGAGCCTAACGATACCACTAATGTGACACCGCTAAAAAAAGCCCATTAGTATTAACCAACCATATACATGATCCACAAACAGACTAAGCCAAATACCAACATCCAGATCGTGTAGCGTACAGTATTGGGGCGATCGGGCTTCGGCTTTACCACTGGTTTCAAAGCTGTTCGTTTAGCCAATTTAATAAAACTAGGATCCCTATCCTGTACTTCCTCTCGTTTATGCTGTGCCTTATTCGCCGCTTGTGTAAAGCGTTGTAACTGCTCCTTAGTCAGATCTTGGCTAGGATCGTAGCTAGAATATTGATCGGTATGCTTAGGTGAAATAGCCATACCCATCCCCCCATGTATGTACAGTCCCTTATTTTTGAGTTTAGCGGTTTGTTACCATTTCACTTAACAATCACCCCCTAATTCTTCAAATTTCTCGAATATGAGTCTCCATTGCGCTAGCTGCTCATTTCATCGTGCTTTCACTATAATTCTTTCATCGAAGCACAACCTGTTATAAAGAGGCTTTATGAGTCAAGATCGCACAATTCGCCAGCTCGTTTCGGTACAGCCCACCTCAGACGGCGACGGTGTGAAAATTCAGCGCATCGCAGGATTTCAGCGTTCGGATTTTTCCCCTTTCCTGATGCTAGATGAGCTAAAAGCCGATAGCCGAGTTGACTATATCGGCGGCTTCCCACCTCACCCACACCGTGGAATCGAAACGCTAACCTATATGCTTCAGGGGCATTTCCAACACCGAGATCATATGGGTAATGTAGGTGAGTTGCGCTCAGGTGGGGCGCAATGGATGGCGGCAGGACGTGGTGTGATTCATAGTGAAATGCCGATTATGCAGGAGGGGCAACTACACGGTTTTCAGATTTGGATTAACCAGCCAGCTCGCAACAAAATGTCACCAGCAAAATATCACGATTTTCAACCAGAAAGTCTTGCTGAGAATTTTCATCCTCAACAAGGCTTGCTCCGTGTGATTGCGGGCTCTATTACCTTGGATGTAGAAACGATCATAGGGCCACTCACTACCACAGGTGTCCCTCTAGCCGTTGCGGATTGGCGAGCAGAGGCCAATCAACAAATTAGGATACACACACCTGAAACCTTTAACACAATGGTCTATGTCTACCGTGGGCAATTGATTTTAGATAATCAACTCGTTAAAACTGGGCAAATGGCGCTGCTTTCCGTTGGAAATCGCTTAACAATCAGCACTGAACAGTCGACTGGATGTCTACTTTTAATGGGAGAGCCCATTAATGAACCCGTGGTTCATTACGGTCCTTTTGTGATGAACAGCATGGCAGAAATCGAGCAAGCCATATATGACTATAATGCCGGCCATTTTAAAACTTACTAACTGCGTCAATATATTTGAAAGCTTTATTTCACGACTCAAGAAAACTTTACATCAGCAGCGATTGAAATAGACATTGATTCCTGATGGTTTACCACACCCTTTCAGGTGTGGTTTTTCTGTTCGAATAAAAACTAAGCTGGTAGAAACTCACAGAGGTAAGCCGTTGCCACTTCAACTTGCAGATCAAATGACGAATTTCCCACAACCTCAAAGGCTTCACCAGAGTTAAAGGTAATCCAATCCACATCGCTCACACGTTTAATCGTTAAAGCGCCTTTGACCACTGTCATTCGCTCTGGTGCTCCTGTACCAAAAGTATATTGGCCCGGCGCCATCACTCCAACGGTACTCTCACCATCTAATTGGCTAAAGCCTAATGACTTTACATTACCGTCAAAATACACATTTTCCTTAATCATTTTTCTTTCCTGTTTACCATCAATCTTTGCTGTCGATTTACTACAACTTCCAAGCGAGAGTTTTAACTCATCACGGGACTTTGCACAAGCATCAACAGATAGAGGGCTATACTAAAAACAGTGAAAGTAATAGAGAACGCCATCTCATGGCCTGAAAGTAAAAAGCCATAAAATCGTGAGTTACTCGTCAGCAAATACTGACTTTATTTTGGGAAAAGATCACGCTTTTACCGTATGGCTTTTGCGGTTATCGGTGGCATAGCACAAGCTAGGCGTTGACATAAACTGCAACTTTAGGCTCAATTTATGTCGCTTAATTCAAACATTTAGACTAAGTGAACAAATGTCAAACGAACTGGTATTTAAATCGGTATTTTGGTCCTCACTCACCATTTTAGGGACAGCCTTCACCGTATTGCTGTATTTGAGTTACCAAGACTATGTTAATCCTAAACAAGTTTTTGGGGCTTGGGTTGAGATTGGAGCACCTAGCTACCAAACGGAAGTATTACGCTTTAACGAGCAAGGGGTGTTTCGTAATGATCGTTTAATTAGCACCAATTACGAGTTTAACGGTGTAGAGATCACGATTCGAACTGGTAGCGGAACGTTTATTTATGAGTTATCTGGGACGTTTAATTCACCGCAACTCAAACGAATCCAGCCTAGCTCCCCAACTCAACGCTTTATCCGTGAAGGGTTCGAACACACTGTTAACGTTCAAGGAAATAACGCCGCGCAGGTTAGGCGCTCGGCGTTATCCGAACATTTCAACGAGCAATAACGCTAATATTCCCCAACTTTTACTGCTATATCTTTATCCCCACCTTCTTGCTCTCGCTGTGCTAACCAATACAAACCAATCATACCTAAACACAACACAAAGCAGAGTCCGTACAACCACTGTGCATTGAGGTATTCGATCATCATACCTCCTGCTAAAGGGGCAATAGCAAAACCAAGTGAATAGAGTGCTGCTGCGCCAAAATAGGAACCTCTTAAATGGGGAGGAGCTAAACGGTCAATCTGTACATTCAAAGTCGGGAATGCAATCACTTCCCCCATACTCAATACAAAGCAGGCCAAATACCAACCTAAAGGCCAAGCTTCAGGAGTGAACATAAAACCAATTTGCGCCCCCCCCATTAAAGCCATTCCCAGCTGCGTCCGAGTGAATAAAGGTACATTTTCCAGCAGTTTTAGGGTTGGGAACTGAAACAAGATGATGGTCATGGTGTTCACTAACACCAACCCAGCAACCAGTTGTGCGGCATCTGCAATTTCAGAGCGAACAATTACTTGCGGTAATGAGGATTCCACCTGCCCATAAACAAACATCATCAGAAAGTTCGCCAGCATCATTTTAACAAACACGCTGTCTTTACTGATCACTCGCAAAGTGGCAGAAAAATTGGGCAGCAGTGATCGGTCTGGATGCTGAAAATGCCCTTTACGCTCTAGGGTCGCAAGCAACCATAAACCAAACAGAAAATAAGCTGCGCTCGTGGCAATAAACAGTATTTGAGGATGAGTAAGCGCAAGAGTAATGCCAATGAGTGGACCAATAGCACCACCTAAGTTGAGCAAGAAATAACGCACATTGAGCGCCAATTCGCGGTCTTTTTCATTTGGTAAGTTATCACCAATCACCGCCTTTCCGGGCGCTTCAATCATTGGACGCATCAACCCCGTTAAGACGATCATAATGAAAAACTGCCAAATCTGGTTTGAAAGACCAATACCTGCATAGGCAAAAGTAGCTATCAAAGATCCACTCACCATCACCCATTTACGACCAAATTTGTCGGATAAATACCCTGAATACAATCCGGTCAAAGAACCCACTAAAGCCGACGTCGCTAACATAGCACCGACTTCGGTCGCCGTTGCATGGTAATCCTGATATAGAAAGACCACTAAGAAAGGCCAAGCCATAAAAAAACTGGTGCGCGCAAATAAAGTGCCGACCAACACTGTCCATACTGGAAAATTAAAACGCCTCACCCTTTCCCACTGAAATAAGCTCTCACTTCTATCCATATATCCCCTTCCATTGTTGACTACATTGCATAGGCGATTTGCGTCACATTTTGTGCAATCTTTGTTCAATATAAAGAGAATGAATTTTGAAAGATAGCTCAATCTCTCAAATGGTTAAGAACAAAAAGAAATAAAAAAACAGTAAAATTAACCCAATTCTAAACAGGGGGTTATCTGTTCTAAATACCAATAAAAAAGCCGCAGAATCTTAAAGACTCTGCGGCTTTAGAGCTGTTTTATCAGCGTTTATCACTTCATTCCAAGTTTAACTGCTGATAACCTATTTTTTACTTATAACTTAAAGAAAGACAATTCCGCTTTTTGCTTCTCAGCAAGGCGAGAAAGTTCTGTACTGGCACTCGCACTTTGACTAATGCCTGTTACATTCTGATGCACCAAAGTCGACATGTTCGATACATTGCGATTGATATCTTGTGTAACGTGCGATTGCTCTTCCGCTGCGGTAGCAACCTGAGCATTGCTATCATTGATATCGGAAA
>JBOFIW010000132.1:0-18137 GCA_051650365.1 Vibrio sp.
AACCAAACAGCGGCAACTGAGAATTTTGATTGGTCCAGCTTAGAATTTTTTCCGGTGGGGCATTCAGCCCATTTACGTCAGCTAAGGTTTGATACAAACCTATCGCTATCGCCCCAAATCCTTCATCTGGAGCATACTCCACCGCATGATGCCACTCTTGTTCGCTCTTAATGGCACGAATATCTACTTCAATGCCTAAATTTTCTTTAATCAGACGATGTTGGCTATGCATATATTCCAACGCAATTTTCGAGGTATTCCCTGAATCAAACAGCACCAACACTTTGCGTTTTTGGATGGGCAAGAGACGGCCAATCTCTGCCATATTTTTCACAAACAAGGGTTGCTCTAAAATCCCAGTAACTTGAGCCTCAGCGTAATATTGGTCCAATAGCTGACGAGGATTGGAATTGATCCCCAAAAACACAATTGAGATCGGTTCGTGAAAGAGTTTGGGAAGCATGTAATAGAGTGCATTATCATCGCCTAACACCACTAAATCCGGTTTTAGCTTCTGATAAACCGCGAAAGCACGCAGAGCTGCTTCTTCGTACTCACGCTCAGGAATGCGTTTGGTATCCATTTCAAAGAATGTGAGCGTATGTTTATCGCCAATCACCTGCTTTAACCCCCGAATGTAACTTGCATCCCACGCATATCCCTCGTGATAGCTTTCAATTACCAAAATATTCGCAGCAAATGCAGCATGGCTCACAAGCCACAACAAAACAAAAACTATCCTACTCATCTTTTTCTCCTTCTTTTTGAATAGTGTAGCTTGAGCTGCTCAATTCACCGCTGTAAGTACAAACCTGAATGAGCCATCTATACTGAAATCAACCAACTCAAAAATAGAATGCTGAATGAGAAGTCGCTACGTAGAAGAGAAAGGTACCAGCCCCCTGCTTAGCCGCATTGGACGGCGTATTATTCTGATCATGGTTTTGCTTAGTGGTGCGGTCACTTTAGTGATGACATTGACGCAAACGTATGTGGATTACAATCGAGAGTTTAACAATGTTGAAGCTCGCCATGTCGAAATTCAAACCATTCATGCCGAACTACTGGCAACCTCACTGTGGAATTATGATTTAGTCATCCTTCGCCAACGACTAGAAGGATTGGAAAACCTCCCACATATTGATTTCTTGCAAATCACCTCTGGGGATTACCACTTTGAAGCAGGACAGCATGTAAAAACCATGGCATTAAGTAATACTTACCCTTTGTTGTATACCAACCCTGAAACGGGTTTAAGCGAAAAAATTGGTGACTTGTACGTAGAATCGGATGCACAGGAAATATACAACTACTTGATCCGCCAGTTTTTAGTCACATTGGCAGTGAATGCTCTTAAAACAGCAATTGTCTGTTATGTCATTTTGGTAATCTTCCACTCCAGCGTGAACCAACGCATTTTGGCCATCGCTCAGTTTCTGAGGCAATACAATCCTCGTCACCCCAAAGACCCACTAGAGCTGAATTACAACCATTGGATTATGGAAAAAAATGATGAGCTACAATGGCTTGCAGATGAAACCAACAAGATAACGGACAATGTCACCATCCTGTATCGCAATATCAAATCAGAACAAGAACGCCTTGCCGATTTTGCCCAAGCCGCATCCGATTGGCTATGGGAAACCGATGCAGATGGCGCATTAATCTACGCCTCAGAGCCTATGGAGGAAGCACTGACTCTGCCAGAGATCAAACATATCCCATTTCAGAACATACCTCCGTTGCGAGACGCTTCCCCGTTGCTCCACTGTATTCAAACTCGCCAAGACTTCTCTAACTGTGAAACCAAGGTGGTACTGCACAATGGGCAAAAGGTCTACTTACTGTTTCAAGGCATTGCTCGTTACAATGAGCAGCAACAATTTCTCGGTTTCCGAGGCACTGCAATCAATATTACTTCGCTAAAACAGGCTCAATTGAGTTTGGAAACGATGAATCAAAGCCTAGAGCTATTGGTCGCAGAACGCACGCAAGACTTGGAGCAGAGCTTACAGAAACTGCGCCAAGCACAAGAGCAGTTGATCGAATCTGAAAAACTCGCTGCATTAGGCGGTTTGGTGGCCGGAGTGGCGCATGAAGTCAACACACCACTCGGTATTGCCGTGACGGCAACCTCCGTCATCCAAGAAACACGAGAAACACTGCTGCGCGCTTTCCAAGCTCAAACACTCACAAGCCAACAATTCTCAGAATTACTTGAGCACATGACACAAAGCTCATCCATGTTGGAAACCAATTTAAATCGTGCCGCAAAACTCATTCGCGATTTTAAACAAACCGCCGTAGATCAGGTTTCAGAAAGCCGAAGCCAGTTCAATATCAAACAAGTGTTGGAAGCCCTGATCGCTAGCTTACATGCGGAAACCCGAAAAATTCCAGTTGAACCACAAATTACGGGAGATGGCGGCATCGTAATGAATAGCTTACCGGGGGTATTGACGCAAATCGTCACTAACTTAGTGATGAACAGCCTCACTCATGCGTTTAGTGAGCAGCCTTCCCCTCACATCAAAATCCATTTTTATGAACAGGGCAGCAACATCGTCCTCGAATATTTCGATAACGGTTGTGGCGTGCCGTCTGAACTACATCAAAAGATCTTTGAGCCTTTTTTCACCACCAAGCGCGGTTCCGGAGGCTCAGGCTTAGGGCTGAATCTGGTTTTCAATTTAGTAAAGCAGAAACTCAAGGGAGAACTCGAATTCGAATCTGAGATCGGCCATGGTGTGCATTACACCATCAGACTACCTAAGTTGTTACAACAAGATTTGGCCGCTTAAAGGCCATCGGCTTTCTTTGGTTCTCAATGTCGGTAGGCACTTATAGCATACTCAATGTAAAAGCCTCACAATCGTGAGGCTTTTTATCGTGATTCCATGTCTAATTAGCCATCAGGCTAATCTGGTAAGGATTCTCGAATCGCAATAAAGTCATCCCAATGTGTTAGTAACAATTCCACAAGTTTAGGATCAAAATGCCGCCCTTTTTGCGCGATCA
Organism: Vibrio sp.; assembly: GCA_051650365.1. GTDB lineage: Bacteria > Pseudomonadota > Gammaproteobacteria > Enterobacterales > Vibrionaceae > Vibrio. The sequence continues at coordinate 3,019 of JBOFIW010000132.1, forward strand.
GCTCATCGCGGATTTTCTCATCTGGCCAAGGCTCTTTATAAGAACGTTTGGCAGCCAGCGCATCAAAAACATCGGCCAAGGCCGTGATCCGTCCAGAAATCGGAATATTTTCTCCCACTAATTGATTGGGGTATCCCGAACCATCCCACTTTTCGTGGTGCGTTGCGGCGATTTCTTTCGCAACGTGGATCAACCGGCGCTTGGATTTACTCAGTATATCCACACCATATTCCACGTGCTTTTGCATGATCGACCACTCATCTGCATCTAATTTTCCGGGCTTATGTAAAATGCTATCGGGAATCGCAACCTTGCCCACATCATGCAATGGGGAGGCATTTTTAATTAAGCTGGCATCAGCACTTGGCAAACCATACAGCATTGCCAAACGTTCGCAGAACAGTGATACACGCTGCACATGAGCGCCAGTTTCTTTGCTTCTGGCTTCAACCGCATTGGCCAAGTTGTAAACTAATTCTTTCGACGTTTCTCTGAGATCCACCATCAGGTTTAGGTTTTCAAAGGTCAGTCCAATGTTATACATGTAGATCTCAAGTAACTTACGATCTAACTCTGACAGATGTCCTTCAAGGTTGATGTAAAGCAGGCTGTCTACCCCTCGATCATCATCTTTGAAAAAAACGTAAGCATCCCCATAATCTCTTGACACTTTTTGTGTGAGTACTTCCTTACAGCGTACTTCAACCTGATTGGGTAGCCCCTCAAACACCGATTCTGAATAGAAATTTACATATTCCCCAGTCGCAGCCACAGTCAGCGCACTACACTGATCACCATCTGGCCTTGGGCTCACGACACAATATAAGGCGGAAGCTTTAAGTTTCAGTAGGGAAGTCAGTTGGTTGAGCACTGAAGTAGCATAGGCTTGCAATGTTTTGGTATTTTGCACATTTGCAGAGGCCTCAATCACCCGACTCAAACCTAACTTTTGCTCTTCAATCAAACACAAATCACGATAAGCGCGCAGCATCGAATAAAGTAAGGTTCTTAATTTTTGGGTAGTCAGTTCGGTTTTTTCTTTGTAATCATCAATCTCATAATCTTTGATCACTCTATCTTCTGGTGCTTGCCCCGCTTGACCAGTTCTAAGTACCAAGCGCACTTGTCTATTCTGCAACTCATCGCGAATATAACGTACCAAGTCTAACCCAGCATGTTCAGTCTCCATCACCACATCAATCAATGCTAAAGCAATGTCCTTGTACTCCGTCATCACTTTTTTCGCATCAGCTCCTGATAAAACTGAAATTAGCTCTAAGGGGCGATGTTGAAACTGGAAACCAGTTAGTGCTAAGCGAGTGATCTGATGCATCTGTTCATCATCATCTACGAGCAAAACACGCCAAGGTTTTGCCATCAACGGTGGTCGCTCTCTGCTCCCCCCCTCGTTAGAACGGGCGCGCATATCGGCAAACAAATCCATGTCAACCCTCATAAAATTTGTTCTTGTTCTCTAGGTTTAGCACATATTCCAGCGTATTGAATGACAAAAATGGTCATTTAAATACCCACAAAACGTGAGGCCAATCACCATTCACGCCACTGTCATACGAAAGTACTAGGTCATTTGGTCACGAAACCATCACCATCAACTAAAATTACATAGCTCAAAATTTATAACCATTCCAGTCAGAGGACACCATGAAACGACTACTGACCCAATTTCCTTTATACAAAATCGTTACGCTTATTGCTGGGCTCCCCATTCTTATTGCTCTATTTCTTGCCACACGTAACTATATTGATTATCAACAACGCGCTTTAAGTGCTGAACATGATCAAGAGACGGTACAACTCATCCTTTTATACGATAATCTCGCGCATAACTTGGCCTTAGAACGTGGGCTAACGGCAGGGGTTATTGGCGCAAAAGGACAAGGGCCACAAGTCGAATCCTTAAGCAAACAACGCCAAGAAAGTAATCTCCATATAGCAGCGGTACTGAATTTTGAATCCACTTACTTAGATACTAAGCTAGTAAGCCAACTCAAAGCGGATGTAAAAAACCAGCTAGACAAATTGAACACGGTTCGAGAACAAGTTGATTCCCTAAAGCTCTCACTTTCCCCTTTCAACTACTATTCAGACCTTAACCAGCTCGCAATTGATAACAGTTTGATTTTGCTATCAACGATTGATAATCCCGTCGTTGCCGAATTAGGCAGCTCGCTCATTTCCGTCGTCGTGATGAAAGAACGAGCAGGGCAAGTTCGTGGCGCGCTTAACGGTGCCTTCGCGAAAAAAAGTTCAGATCCCGCACAATACACCGCGATTAGTAGCTATATCGAATCGGGCAGTTATGCCGAACGCTCGGCTCAAATAACCATGCCAGATGAACTTAAAAGCACTCTAAACCAAATAAAAAACAGTGATGTGTGGAAGAAAGTGATCAATACACAACAAAGTTATCTAAGTCAAAAATCCACTTTAGATGTGCTGCAAGGCCCAGCTCCACAAGAGTGGTTTAGCTCTGCGACAGAGCAAATAAAATTGATCAATCAAATCCGCAACAGCATTCAAAGAGAAATGCTTGATCTGTCAACCGCTCAATCTAACCAAGCTATCAAAAACAAATGGAGCATTTTGATCTTCAGTATCCTGATCGGCATTACTTTAATCTTGTCACTCTATTTTTCGGTAACGAGTCTAAAATCACGAGTGGGCAGCCTAACCAAAGGATTGGCACACATGTCTGCTCATAGAGATTTAAGTCGAGAACTCAACAATACTGGTAAAGATGAAATGTCTCAAATATCCAGTAGCGTCAATGGCTTAACGGAAAGCATTCGCCGAGTGCTGCAACATGTTTTGAACACCAATGAACGCAGTACGGAACAGCTCGCGCAAATCGTCACCAGTTCTCAACAACTCGGGCGCAGCAGTCAGGAAACCAATGCTAAATGTGCCAATATCGCTGCAGCGATGACCCAGTTATCTCAGTCCAGTGTTGAAATTGCCCAATCTTCTGAACGAGCATTAGAAGAAACCAAACAAATGACCGATAAAGTCATTGCTTGCCAAACTCAAAGTCTGACGTCATTCCGTTCGGTCGAAGCCTTAGTTGATCAGATTGAACAGACCCAAAAATGCATGAAAGATTTAGAAACGGATGCGGAAAACATCAGCAAAATCGTAGATACGATCAATGGAATCTCAGAACAGACCAATTTGTTGGCGCTGAATGCCGCTATTGAGGCCGCTCGTGCTGGCGAGCACGGCCGCGGCTTTGCCGTGGTTTCTTCTGAAGTACGTGATTTAGCACAGCGCAGTAAGTTAGCCACGGAGCACATCAGTCAATTACTGGCTAACATTTCCGCAAATACCAACACTGCGGTGAAAAACATGGATAAAAGCCGCGAAGCAACCCATACCACTTTTGATTCCGTCTCCACGGTGAAAACCAGTGTGGCTGAACTCGAATCTGTTATCGAACTGGTCAATCAACACATCAATAGTATTGCGAGCGCGACGACTGAACAATCTGCGGCCAGCGAGGCAGTAGATCGTGATGTGGATGTGTTAGCTGAAATCGCGCAGAACACTGGATCACTAGCCACCACCATGAATAGCATAGTCAGTGATTATCAACATGAAATGGATGAGATCCGCCACCAACTGGCTGAGTTCAAATTGCAGTAACTCAGCCGAGGAGTGAGTGACTGATCCTATTCTAAATAGAGCAGATGCTGATACAACATCTGCTCAACCCCTGATGTGGTCATGCCTGTAATAGGTTGCCCATTCTGCAATGAATCACGAATCACGGTACTGCGGATCGGCAACCTCTCAGGGCAAGCCATCACTGCCCAGCACTGTAGTATTTCATCCGCTTTGTAGAATTGTCCAAAGTTAAGCAAATTGTCTGGCCCGATAACAAACGTCAACTCATCCTCAGGATACAGGGCTTGCAAGCGGGTGAGCACGGCATAAGTAGTGACGGAATTTTCTGGTGTGTACAAGGCTTCTTCAACATCCGATCGTTGCACTTTGCTTGAGCCAATATCTTGAATGAATTGATCGACCAGTCGATTACGTTGCTCATAATCGAGCATGGTTTTTCCCCAAGCATGGGAAATACTCGGAACAAGTAGAATCAAATCAAAATGCTCAAGCGAATCAATAATGCTTTTATGACCTAGGGTCGGCGGATTAAAGGCGCTGCCAAACACCGCAATCTTTTTCATTGTGCACCTTGCCGATCAGGAAATGCCCTTTCTCGGTTTTCTAATTCAACGATTGCGGTATCATACACCGAAAAATTGACATTGCTTGCAGGAAAGGAACCTATGGAACACAAGATCCGTGAAGAAATGCGTGTGCTGCCTTCAATCGATCCTCATTTTGAAATCGAACGCCGCGTGGCTTTTATTAAGCGTAAGCTGACAGAAGCTCGCTGCAAATCATTGGTACTGGGTATCAGTGGTGGTGTTGACTCCACGACCTGTGGCCGTTTAGCTCAACTCGCCGTCGAAGAGCTGAATCAACAACATAATACCTCTGAGTACCAATTTATCGCTGTACGTTTACCTTACGGCGAACAAAAAGATGAAGCCGAAGCACAACTCGCCCTCTCCTTTATTCGCCCTAGCCACTCAGTATCCGTGAACATCAAGGCGGGGGTTGATGGACTGCATGCGGCATCACAACAAGCCTTGGCTAATACAGGTTTGGTCCCTACCGATCCCGCCAAAATTGATTTCATCAAAGGCAATGTAAAAGCGCGCGCCCGCATGGTGGCACAGTATGAAATTGCGGGATACGTAGGCGGATTAGTGTTGGGCACCGATCACTCGGCAGAAAACATCACCGGTTTCTACACCAAGTTTGGTGATGGAGCGTGTGACCTTGCCCCTCTGTACGGCTTGAATAAACGCCAAGTTCGTTTATTGGCTGAAACCTTGGGTGCGCCAGCACAGCTTGTTCACAAAACGCCAACGGCGGATCTTGAAGAATTAGCGCCACTCAAAGCCGATGAAGCGGCTTTGAATCTCACTTACGAACAGATTGATGATTTTCTGGAAGGCAAACCCGTGCCTACTGAAGTCAGCCAACGTTTAATCGCGATTTATAACGCGACTCAACATAAACGTCAGCCCATTCCAACCATCTACGATTAAGCCGCATTTTGACTTACATCAAGCCAAATGCCCAACTTGGCTTGATGTCTGAATACCCCACCCCAGAAGCGCAACAAATTCGTTACACAAATTCTTCAAAAGTCTTTACCTTTCAGCGTGATAGTGTGACTCTCACCTGAATATTAATATCCATTTTTTCTCAGCGAGGATTCTGTGAACTCTGCTTCATAATTTTTGCAAATGAAGCCGGACAATACATACAACTTCATTTAAATATAGGGAACATCGAATGCTGTATGTGGAATTTCTCTTTCTACTTCTGATGCTATATATCGGCTCACGGTATGGTGGTATTGGCCTTGGCGTTGTCTCAGGGATCGGATTGGTCATTGAGGTTTTCATCTTCAAAATGCCACCTACGTCACCACCGATCACGGTGATGCTGATCATTCTCGCAGTCGTCACCTGTGCATCAATTCTCGAAGCTGCTGGGGGGTTAAAGTACATGCTGCAAGTGGCGGAGCGTATGCTGCGCAAAAACCCCAAACGCGTCACTTTAATTGCCCCTTTTGTCACTTACACCATGACTTTTATGCTAGGTACAGGCCATGCCGTGTATTCCATCATGCCGATCATTGGTGATGTTGCCCTTAAAAACGGCATTCGTCCTGAGCGTCCGATGGCGGCAGCATCCGTTGCGTCACAAATCGCAATCACCGCCTCCCCCATTTCAGCGGCGGTGGTTTACTACTTGGCGCAACTTTCCAACATTAACCATGAAATTACTTTGTTATCGATCTTGATGGTCACGGTACCAGCGACTCTATTCGGTACGTTTTTAATGTCACTGTACAGCTTAAAACGCGGCAAAGAGCTGGAAAAAGATCCTGAATATCAAGCAAGACTGCAAGATCCCGTGTGGCGTGAAAAAATCCTCAATACTACAGCAACGTCACTAGATGAAACCCTACCATCATCAGCTCGTAACTCCGTTCTGCTGTTTATCACCTCAATCTTAGTGATTGTAATGATTGCGATGTGGCCTGAAATCCGCGTTATTCAAGAAGGCACAAAACCGCTCGGCATGGATATGGTGATCCAAATGATCATGCTGTGCTTCGGCGGTATCATTTTACTCGCCACCAAAACCGATCCTCGCTCTGTTCCTAATGGTGTGGTGTTCAAGTCTGGTATGGTTGCCGCCATTGCGATCTTCGGTATCGCTTGGATGTCTGATACTTACTTCCAATACGCCATGCCACAATTTAAATCTGGCATTGTGGAAATGGTGACCAACTACCCTTGGACGTTTGCTCTGGCACTGTTCATTGTGTCTGTGGTGGTGAACTCACAAGCCGCAGTCGCGCGTATGATGCTCCCTGTCGGTTTAGGGCTAGGTTTAGAACCTGCACTGCTGATTGGCCTAATGCCAGCCCTGTACGGTTATTTCTTTATACCTAATTACCCATCGGATATCGCCACCGTGAACTTCGATAACACAGGCACCACCAAAATCGGCAAGTGGTATTTCAACCACTCCTTTATGTCGGTTGGCTTAATTGCAGTTATTTCTGCCTGCTGTGTGGGATTTGTGCTCAGCAAAATCATCATCGGCTAAACTGAAATGTGTAATAAATAGCAAAAGAGTGGCTTTGTTGTACAGTTTACAGTTCGTTGTTTTGTAGCGAGGTTTCGGCATGAGACTAGGGTAATAAACTTACTTAGCCGATCAGATCGTAAGTTTCTGATTTAGTTTCCTCGTATTACGCAACAAAGCCTCACAGCTCTATCAGATATGGAACGAGAGGTATCAAGAGCAGAATTACAAACTCTGTCTTCAGCAGAAAAATGAAAACATCTCTATGAATTACACAACTAATAGATCTACTACAAGATCCCTAAATTACCGTTTACAATGACCAAGTATTTGGAAATACCTTTTCTAGGATCTTCTTCAATATGTTTAAGCTTATAAACATTACCTTGCTCGTGATTAAGCTTGAATAAAATAAAGGTCTGCTGGCTTCGAATAAATTCGTTTAGTTCAAAAATAGAGTTTCCAGCGACCTTGTCCCTTCGTACTTGAAAGAGGTACAACGTATCAAAGAGAGAGGCATAATAGCCAGTATACACAATGTGTAGATCAGAACTGTAGTTAGCCTCTATCTTGTATCTACCATGAGATCCGATAAATTTTATCACCCTGTCATCGAAGTCCCCTTGTAGAACAAAATTACTTGTTAAAGCGTTAAGCCAAGGAATGAGCAATAACGCAATTATAAACATTACGAGGGAGGCTACTTTCTTCCTAACTGGCATAGTTACCACCCCACTAAACGTCCATTAAAAACAACTTCATCAAACAAGCTTTCACTATCAGCTCTTTGCATTTTTCCGACCCACTTCCCATCCCCTCGATTTGCAATCTCCACGTAAGTCGCTCCACGAAAATACTTTTCCAAGTCTAAAGCGATGACACTTTCAGCAAACTTCGGATCTAACCCTTCAACATAATTACCATCAAGCGAAAAAAAGTACATTGATTGACCTAGAGAGGCGTAAACCCCAGAGTGCACACGGTACACTTGACCTTTAAAAATATGTATGCTTTTGTAGATGCCAGATTTTGCATTAAGCAATATCTCATGATCTTCATTTTGAAAATGCGCGTATCCCGAAAAATACGTTCCAAGAGAAAAATACCAAGGAAGAAAAAAGGCAATAGCGGCAGCAGCCAACAGCCTCAAACTCATTCTTTTTATCTTAATCACCTCCCCCCTCCAAAGCAGTCAAAACACTCAAACGCTTCACGATACATAAAAAAGAATGTAATAACTCCGATAATAATTCCAAGAGAGATTTCCCAAAACAAAGGAGTTCTTATCAATTTTTTGACACGAGAATTAGGAGGCATGGTTTGCGTCACAGACTCCTCACTATTATTCTGGTCTAGAACCACTTGGTTGCCGCGGGTCTCCGTATCACTTGTACGAGGTTCTTGAGCCTCAAGAACCGGTGAAGTCTCAAGCGATTTCTCGTGTCCAATTTCAATATTCTTCGAATTAATGAAAATATACCCCTCGCCTGGGAGATTGTTTATCTCAAAGCCCATTTCTAAACTATCAAGCTTCTTACGCAACTTCATAATCGCAACGGCAAGAGAGTTATCTCCAACTACTCGACCAGGCCAACCCAACTCAATCAACGCCTGTTTATCGATCACCTCTCCGTGAGAATCACAAAATGCCAACAGCAAGTTGTACTCACTTCGATTTAGTTCAAGTGGCTGATTATCACGACTAGCTTCACTATCAATTAATGTTATCGTTCTTCTAACCGTATCAATAGAAAGTCGTTTGTACATTCTTAACCTCATGCCACACCACCCACACCCATCATTACACAAACTACAAAAATAACAAAAAACAACAAAAAATAACAAAAAATAACATCAAAAACAATAAATTAAAGACGAGCTCAAATTAATTTAATTTAATTTCATTAGCGGCAAACAAGCATTAATAGTCTTTTATTTCCCATGTTTCACTTAATCGAGTCAAATTGATATCAAGGCAGATGCCTCATCTGATATCAGGCGCGAGCCCAATGACTTTCCAAAAACATAGGTGAAAAACATGAAACTTAATAACTTTTTTTTAATGATGACAGCGACTATGGCATCTGGAGCAGTAAATGCAGCGGATGAGGCAAGTGCCGAGGTCATATGGAGTGGCTTAATTGGCAGCTCTGTTCCTAGCACCAACTTGAAGATCACTGGTGAAGGCGGCGGCGAGATTGCTTCCGGAACTCTTTTCATTGACAAAGACGGCAAGTTCACTTCTACAGAGGTGATTCTTGAGGCTCGTGATTATGACCCAGTATTAGAAACCACAGGTGAGCGACAGCCCCTAGCTACGTGGTCATACATTAGCGCTCAAGTAATGATGGATGGTTCAATGTCATACATTGCAGATGTAACAGTAACAGATCAACTATCAGGCACAACATTTACTCAGGGCAATTTCAATGAACTCCAAACCGGAGCCGTTGCTTTGACGGTAAAAAATGAGCTGCCACTCACAGATATTACAGTACAAGGCGAAGGTCAAGTTAGTGTTCAAATGACGGCTAGCTACGTAGGCGCTCTATAATCAACCAAGAAGGGGCAAATGTGAAATTCTCGTTGATTCGCTCATTATTTTGCATACTAACTGGAATGTTAGTTTTGCATGTAAATGCAGAAATACATACTTTTCAACTAGTTAGCGTAATCGATAAAAATCAGTTTTTCTCTCACCAGATCACTGACATCACGTTTTCTCCTTCTTCTTTAACGCTAAAAAAAAATGCAGATAAGAACACATTCAATGAAGCGTTCACTTTATTGACGGTCACAACGGATATTCCAATTTCTGACCAGTCCATGAAGTTTCAACTCTTTATGAAGAGCAACATTTCACAATGTTACAGTACCGAAGGGACGGCGCTCATAACGTCGTCAGATTTTGCTCAAGTTAACATTGAGGGACAACCATTAACCGAGTTTGAACCTTTGTTAATGGAGTTCAATCAAGTTTCGGATGGCATAAAGACTGGCGAATACGACGTCAAGTTTTCTTTCGGAACCTTACCTGAAGGCGCGAGCTTATGCCAAGGCAAACTTTCTGTGCTAGCGGAGCTTTCTTTGTGAATAGAATTACCACAATTGCTACCACTATTTTGGTAACAAATTCGTTTAGTGACGCATCTTTTGCAACACCAATACCTGAAGGTTTTCAAGATTTTTATGAGCAGCAAACTCGTGATGTTGAAATCAAAGGGTTTAATGGCACGTTCATCGAATTGCCGATGCTGGTCACATACAACTCAGTACAACTGCAAGATCAGAATGACTCTCAAGCATTAGTTGAACACTTGGTGAGCACTGGTTTAGCCAAGGTGACAGCCTCGAAAATTACCAATGATCTAGTACTTGGTGTGGATAACAGTTTGGATTGTATGGGTGACTTAAACCTGTGCTCGATGAACCCTGACTCATATGATGTCTTCTATGATTACCACACAAACAAGCTCTATATTTACGTCAATAAAGCGTTGTTTGCCAATGCAACGCCGGGAGCAGTCAAGAAAGACTACGCGTCAACGTACAATGCAAATCCTGGTTTGATTAATCGCGCAAATATTTACACAACGTCAACCTTTAACGGTAGCCCTAACCTGTCACTCAGTGACCAACTCATTCTGGGTCTACCTTATGGTTCGATACACCTTGATACTTATGTTAGCAACCAAGAAGGAATCTCCGAGGTTAACTACGGTTACTACAATATCGAGCACAAAAACTTGCGCCTAACAGCTGGCTATCATCAAGACCGCTTAGCATTGAACAGCACATCATTTTTATTGAACGGCACTAAGTACCACGAAGCTAGCGTGAATTTGTCTTCGAGTAAAAACCTAAGTCGAACAAATAACAATGATGAACAGTTTTTGTTTTTTTATGCCCCTTCTAGTGGTGTTTTAAAAGTTTACAAAGGCGATCAGATCATCGTCCAAAAGTCGGTTACAGAAGGCCAAGGCACTATTCGCTATTCAGAACTTCCTAATGGCGTTTATGACGTGACGGTAGAGATCACTGCAGGTTCTCAAGTGGTTTCCACTGAGTCGGTTCGTGTTTATAACGCACAAACCGATACACTTAACACGGGAGAGTTCGACTATTTTATTTCAGCAGGCCAATTCCAAGGAGCTGATATAGAGGTCATCAATAAAGAAGATGAATTTGAAGCACAGAAGACTGAGTCTTTTGAAGCCATGCCTTATCTTCAAGGCATAGTGGCATATAAATGGTCTGATACTCAAACTCTCGCATTAGGCTCTACTGTGACCGAAGAGCACAACATGGGGCAAGTTGGCCTCAAAGGTTATTTGCCATTTGATAGCCGTTATGAGGTAACTGCCTCTTCAATTGATGGTGAAGCCTCTTACTTATCTGGCTACTTAAATGTAGGCCGTATCAGCGTCACCTATGAAAAGCTCGATAACGAAGAGAAGAACCGTTTTGCCCAGTTCCTGTATGGTGCGACGAGCAAGGAGCAACTGAGCCTATCGGGCAGCTTCACGTTAGGTAAAAAAATCCGAGGATACGGGTCGGTAAACTACTCAAATCAGGCAGACATCTACAATAACGAGCGTAAAAACTGGTTCTTATCATCAGGATTAAGTGCACCTTTCGTGCTTGATTCTAATCTTGATGTCAACCTGAGTTACAACAACGAATCGCTGGCTTCTAACTTTGATGAAGGCGAAGTGACTCTTGCTATTAATTGGTCTGTACCTTTGTCCTCTAAGCTAAGAGGCAAGTCGAGTGTCACCATAGATCAAGATGGCTTTAGTCAATACACCAACACTCTAGAGACTCGAGTTCTTCTGGAAAATGAAGAGACAGATCTCCGTCTAACAGCGAGCAACAGCTACTATGCAAACTCGTCGCAATCTTCACTCAATAATGTGACAGCTTATGCGGCAAACCGAAACGAACATTATCAGGCAGATGGGTTTGTGTACCTAGCTGACAACAGCGAAAAGTTAGTTAGCGCATCACTAAGTAGCACTCAAGTTATTGGTAAGAATAGCATTCACTTCACTACGAAGCAGAGTGATGCGTACGCCTCCGTTGATACGAAAAACAATATTCGTTTTGATAATGGAGAGGAGCAAACAAAAGGCTTGTTGGTGGTAAAAGCTGACGGCAAAGTGAAACATAAAGAATACATCTATGGTGATTCTGGCTTGATTTCACTCGATAAATATCAAACCAGTACTATCGAACTAGATGTGGAGAGTGTTGCTCTGCACAATTTTGGCCAGCAAAACGCTACAGGTTACACACACCCAGGAACCGTAATTGAGCTCGATTCAAATGTCAGCCGAGTCATTAGCTTTGTAAGTAAATTCAAAGATATTTTCGGTAACGACATTGAGACAATCGAATGTGAAGGCCCTGCTTGTTTGTCCATCTCAAACATTGCTTCAGGTATTCACAAAGTTGATGTTCAAGAAGGACAAACTTTCTCACTCAAGAGCGGTGGCCAGCAATGTTATTTACCATCGGTAGACGATGCGAAACAATTAAACTTTGGCACAAATTACTGCCAGCCAGATCTTGAACCATTGGAATCCATGGTTATGGTCAAAAATAATCGAGAAATCAATGTGATGTATATCGGTCAGTTCGACGACCTCACAGAGATCCACCAACAACTTAAGGCAATGGCCAGCAATGGCGCTGAACTGCTGACAACACGTTTGGGCCGTAAGTCTTTTGTTTACCTGACTGGAGATAAGGATCTTCAACTCAGTCATCAACAACGTCAAAGCATTGAACAGGTCGCTCAGTACGCCAACACGGAAACGCAACAAGAGCGCGACTTTGTACTTAATAGACCAGAAGGTAACTGATGATGAAATCACTCCCCTTTTTCGCTGCTGCACTTATTTCAACGGCAGCTTCCGCAATGAACGTAGATACTATGTTGTTAGTAGGTGACGAATACGGAAACGGCGTATTCACGCTCTCAAACAACAAATCGACCACTGAGTTCATTCAATCGAATATCACTCAGCTACAAGTTAAAAATGGCGAACTAACGCGAACACCTTATACAGAGGCAAACTTCGCTGATTGGCGCGTAACGCTAACCCATCCAAAGATGATCCTTGAGCCAGGCCGTCAAAAGCAAGTTGGCGTGCGTTCCTTGTGTGGCAACAAATGTGATTTTAGCGAAGACCAATACTACCTAGTTAGCTTTGAGCCATCACCTTACGACCCTGAAGGAAAAATGCAGTCTGCTGTAACGATCAATTTTGGCTATCGTCCTCTCTTTGTGATTCCTGCAAGAACACAGAAAATTGACTATTCAGTATCACTGTCGAACGGGAAACTGTACATCAACAACACGGGTAACAGCTTCATCCGTGCTTATGTGGACCAATGTACAGATACGGTAAAAGTAGACTGCGAATTTACCGCTATGTCCTTATCGGGTCGCGAGCGCACGTATGAATTACCTAAAAACATCTCAAAAGATCAAGTAGAAGTGACCATTATTAACCATGACGAAAGCTACCAGAAAAAGATAACGTTAAAGGATGGCAAGTAATGATTCGCTCTGCTTCTTGGTTACTATTGCTTGCTGTACCGCTGGCTCATAGTGCAACCCTCAATGTTCACATTGAGGGTCAACGATTGCGACTTGAGAACGCCATTGCTTTAGGTGGCAACACATACACCTTAAGTGACTGGACAGTGACAAGTGGTCTCACTCCTACAGATCGTTTTATTCCGAGCGCGTACCTAACCAACAAGTCAGATGAAATAACGTTAACTGGGCCAACTGGGGCAAGCATTAGTGCCCCTATCGGGCTGAAAGGCGTGCAATACAACGTGTCATCTAACAATTATGTTCGTAGTGACACTCAACTTGTAACCCCAACCTGCACAACATCCCAGCTATCGGGAAATACTGTCACTCTTGCAGATAACAGCATGCAAAGTTGTAGCGCAAGTTTTTCTCTTGATTACAGCAATGAGGTTACCCCTTTTTATTTTTACAGACCAATATTTGACTTGGATACAACCGCACTCCTGACCGCTTTGCAGGGACAAGAGAAAGGTCTGTACACGGCAACCATTCCTGCTGACATTCGATACTACTATCAGTCGTCAGGTGGTGCCCTCACCTATCGTGTCTTATCTGACGTATTTACTGTCAATGTCGATTATGTCCCTAACAGTTTGGAAAGCATCGATGTGGCTGGTGATGGTGTACTGCCCCCTGTTTATGACACAACCAACCATACTGTGTCAGCAGAGACCACGTTCAATATTACCGCAACAGGAACCTTTAGCACTGGGTTATCTATGACTTTGCTAACCCATGAATTCACATTGACGTCCAATACCGGAAAGACAGAAATCCCGTTTAGTATTGAATGCGCTTCCGCAAACTGTGAGGACCTTATTTGGGTGGAAAAAGGGGTAAACAAACTGACAAATGACGAAACAAGTTATGTACTCGATGCGCCAACCAATGTGATTAATTTTGATCTAATGGTGAGTTACAAAAATATTCCTTCAACCGAAGTCGAATCGGGCACTTACTCTGGAAGTTTCACCGTTATGTTCGAGGAACTGTATTAATGAATAGAACAACGTTCATTATGGGAATCATTGCAAGCATCTCCACTGTTGCTATTGCTAAACCTACCAATTGGTACGTAGGAGGCTCACTCTCCCATAACGGTAAAACAGATACCGAGTTACCTGATTCCGCTTTTGGAGGAGGAATAAAGCTTGGCTATGAAATCTCTCCAGCTTGGGCGATAGAAGCATCAACCAATTCATATGGTCAGCTAGATATGATCAAAGTTGGAGAATACCGTAACACAACTCAAAAAATCTCTCGCTACGGAACCGATCTGTCGTTACTGGGCACCTTACCTCTCTCTAAAGGCTACAAACTTTACGGCGGATTGGGCATGATTTCGGAAAACGATGAGTTCTCACCTATCGCACAAATTGGCGTTCGATATGCTCTAAACTCGCTCTGGGCGTTCAACTTTGGCTACAAGTTCATTTCCAATCAGGACCCAGACTACAAACTGCAGTCACTGGGCGTGGGGATTCAATATCAATTCCAAAATACCAACACCCAAACACCCTCTCCTGTTTATGATGAGATCCAAGTTTTTTCTGAAACACAAACAGATAAGCAAGTCATTCCGGTTACCGAATACACAGATCGTGACACGAAGTGTAAGTCAAACTTATATCACGTAAAAGAAGGAGATTGGTTGTACAAAATCGCGAGACAACATCACATTTCCTTTGCCGAGCTTATATCAGCCAACGATGTCCTTAAAACCTCACGTGATATAGACATTATTTACCCAGAAGAAACACTCATAATCCCCAACCTGCAGTGCCAATAAACGATGTTGCTTTGTATCAATGAGGAA
>JBOFIW010000133.1:0-13381 GCA_051650365.1 Vibrio sp.
AAAAAGGTCGCTGTAGCGACCTTTTTTGTTCATCCAATGGCTGATTATTTGCGCGGCAATTCGATTTTGCGTTGCTGAGACTGGCGATAAAGTACGAGAACTTTACCGATTACCTGTACTTTTTCTGCACCAGTTTCGCGAACAATTGCGTCAACGATCAATTGCTTAGTTTCACGATCTTCCGAAACGACTTTCACTTTAATCAGTTCGTGGTGATCGAGCGCAATTTCGATTTCCGCCAGCACAGCTTCTGTTAATCCGTTTGCGCCCATTAACACAACAGGTTTTAAGTTGTGTGCCAAGCCTTTCAGATGCTGCTTTTGTTTGTTGCTTAGGTTCATTACGCGGCCAAATTTATTTAATATTAGGGTTGAAAAGCGCCATTTTAACGCCATCTATTCTAGAAGACTATATTTTCTACCAGACTTTCTTGGATAGCGGTGACTTAGTTAGGAACAAAATGAGTAAACAGAAACACTCGGCGAGTTCAACTCGCTGGTTAAAAGAGCATTTTGACGACAAATACGCTAACGAAGCTAGGAAGAAAGGCTTCCGTTCTCGTGCTATCTTCAAAATAGAAGAGATTCAAAATAAAGACAAACTACTAAAAGCAGGTATGACTGTGGTCGATCTAGGTGCTGCACCAGGTGGATGGTCACAGTTTGCTGCGAAAGTCGTGGGTGAGAGTGGTCGAGTAATCGCTTGTGACCTTTTACCGATGGAATCCATTGCCGGTGTTTCTTTCTTGCAAGGTGATTTCCGTGAAGAAGCCGTATTGAATGCATTACTGGAGCGTATTCAACCAGAGATGGTGGATGTGGTGATGTCTGATATGGCACCGAATATGGCGGGAAATCTATCGGTTGACCAACCTCGGGCTATGTACCTTGTCGAATTGGCACTGGATATGTGTCGACAAGTTCTGGCTCCGAATGGTAGTTTTGTGGTGAAAGTGTTTCAAGGAGAAGGTTTTGATGATTATGTCAAAGCGGTCAGAGACCTGTTTAAAGTGGTCAAAATTCGTAAACCGGACTCATCTCGATCACGTTCACGCGAAGTTTTTATCGTAGCGACTGGTTACAAAGGTTAACTATTTCACCATTTGGTGCTCAAGTCGAACCTATAGCCGCTAGCTATAAACTGTAGTACCCTACCTTTTAATTACAATTAGTTATCGAGAGGCTTACACCTTGAGTGACATGGCAAAAAATTTAATTCTGTGGCTTGTGATTGCTGTCGTTTTAATGTCTGTATTCCAGAGTTTCGGCCCTGGGGAAAACAACGGTAAAGCGGTTGATTACACCACATTTGTAAAGGAAGTTGGTCAAGGCCAGATTCAGGAAGCTCAATTCAACAACGGTGAAATTACTTTCATGCGTCGTGGAGGAAGCAGCCGTTATGTAACTTACATGCCGGTTTATGATCAAAAGCTCCTCGATGACTTGATTAACCAAGATGTTAAAGTGCAAGGCACGCCTCCAGAAGAGCAAAGCTTGCTTGGTACTATTTTCATCTCTTGGTTCCCAATGATTCTATTGATTGGGGTTTGGATTTTCTTTATGCGTCAGATGCAAGGTGGCGGTGGCAAAGGTGCCATGTCATTTGGTAAGAGCAAAGCACGCATGATGAGCGAAGACCAGATAAAAACCACCTTCAGCGACGTAGCGGGTTGTGATGAAGCCAAAGAAGATGTGAAAGAACTGGTGGATTATCTGCGCGATCCTAGCCGTTTCCAAAAGTTGGGCGGTAAGATCCCAACGGGTGTTTTAATGGTTGGTCCTCCTGGTACAGGTAAAACATTGCTAGCAAAAGCGATTGCTGGTGAAGCAAAAGTACCATTTTTCACTATCTCAGGCTCAGATTTCGTTGAAATGTTTGTTGGGGTTGGTGCTTCTCGTGTGCGTGACATGTTTGAGCAAGCCAAGAAAGCTTC
Source organism: Vibrio sp. (assembly GCA_051650365.1). Taxonomy (GTDB): domain Bacteria; phylum Pseudomonadota; class Gammaproteobacteria; order Enterobacterales; family Vibrionaceae; genus Vibrio. Next base: position 1,934 of record JBOFIW010000133.1, read on the forward strand.
ACCCTGTATCATCTTTATTGATGAAATTGACGCAGTAGGTCGCCAACGTGGCGCTGGTGTTGGCGGTGGGCACGATGAACGTGAACAAACCCTAAACCAAATGCTAGTGGAAATGGATGGTTTTGAAGGTAACGAAGGTATCATTGTTATTGCGGCAACTAACCGTCCAGATGTTCTTGACCCTGCATTGTTGCGCCCTGGGCGTTTTGACCGCCAAGTTGTGGTTGGATTACCCGATGTTCGTGGTCGTGAGCAGATTCTCAAAGTACATATGCGTAAAGTGCCTTTAGCGGGTGATGTAGAGCCTTCGTTGATTGCTCGCGGTACACCTGGTTTCTCTGGTGCTGATCTGGCTAACCTAGTCAACGAAGCGGCTTTGTTTGCAGCTCGTGGTAACAAACGCAACGTTTCTATGGTTGAGTTTGAACTAGCAAAAGACAAGATCATGATGGGGGCTGAGCGCCGTTCAATGGTAATGTCTGAAGAAATCAAAGAGTCCACGGCTTACCATGAAGCTGGCCATGCGGTTGTTGGGCGCTTAGTGCCTGAACATGATCCAGTGTATAAGGTTTCGATTATTCCTCGCGGTCGTGCACTGGGTGTCACTATGTATCTGCCTGAGCAAGATCGCGTTAGCATGTCCAAGCAGCATCTGGAATCGATGATCTCTAGCTTGTACGGTGGTCGTCTGGCTGAAGAGTTGATTTACGGCAAAGAGAAAGTTTCAACAGGCGCATCAAACGATATTGAGCGCGCAACGGAAATTGCTCGTAAGATGGTGACCCAATGGGGCTTTTCTGAGAAATTGGGTCCTATGCTATATGCAGAAGACGAAGGCGAAGTATTCCTTGGACGCAGTGTGACACAGACGAAGCACATGTCTGATGACACTGCGAAGTTGATTGATGATGAAGTCCGCCAACTTATTGATCGCAACTACGAAAGGGCGCGTCAAATCATCGTTGATAATATGGACATCATGCATGCTATGAAAGATGCTCTGATGAAGTATGAAACAATTGATGCAGGACAAATCGACGATCTCATGGCTCGTAAAGAGGTTATTCGAGAACCAGCAGGCTGGGGCGACCAAGTAAAAGTTAAGCCTGACTCTGAAGTAAAAGTTGAATCAGAAGTAAAAGTTGAATCAGAAGTAAAAGTTGAATCAGAAGTAAAAAAGGAACCCACTTCTGATGTAACCGTTGATGAGGCCGCACCATCAAGTGAAAAGAAAGACGCGGAATAACGTCATTTTTAACGCTAAACCCCGACTTGTTCGGGGTTTTGTGTTTGCATGGGAACAAGTTTTTAAACGATGAAAATTACTCACGCTAATAAGCAACTTGAGCTGGACTCGCCAGTGGTGATGGGCATTTTAAATGCTACACCAGATTCTTTCTCTGATGGTGGAAGTTACACCGATCTCGACAACGCGCTCATGAGAGCGCGACAAATGATGGATGCAGGTGTTGCTATCATTGATATTGGTGGTGAATCAACTCGGCCTGGAGCTCCAGATGTCACATTGGAAGAGGAATTGCAGCGAGTTATTCCTCTTATCACTGAGATTCGTAAACAAAACTCAAATGTATGGATTTCGATCGATACCAGCAAAGCCGAAGTAATGCGCCAAGCGATTATAGCGGGGGTGGACCTGATTAATGATGTACGAGCTTTGCAGGAGCCTGGGGCTCTAGAAGTGGCAGTACAAGCTCAAGTCCCCGTTTGTCTTATGCATATGCAAGGTCAACCCCGTACCATGCAAGTGGCTCCACAATATGACAATGTGATTGAAGAGGTTTGCCAGTTTTTAGCGGAACGTATTGCTGTATGTGAAGCTGCGGGTATTAAGCGTGAGAATATTATCTTGGATCCTGGTTTTGGTTTTGGAAAATCAGTACAACACAATTATCATTTACTCGCTCACTTAGAACAGTTTCATCGTTTTGGATTGCCTGTTTTGGCTGGAATGTCGCGTAAATCAATGATTTTCAAAACACTGAATAAACAACCAGCAGAGTGTACAGCGGGGAGCGTGGCTTGTGCGACTTTAGCAGCAAGTAAAGGGGCGCAAATCATTCGGGTACATGATGTAGAACAAACGCTAGATGCACTAAAAATAGTGCAACTGATGTACGAAAATTTGTAAAGACAATAATGTAAAGGAAACACAAATGTCTGATAAAAGACGTTATTTTGGTACTGATGGGGTACGAGGCAAAGTTGGCCAGTACCCAATTACACCTGATTTTGTACTTAAGCTTGGCTGGGCGGCTGGACGTGTTTTGGCAAAACAAGGCACAAAGAAAGTCATCATTGGTAAAGATACTCGTATTTCTGGCTATATGCTGGAATCCGCTTTGGAAGCTGGTTTGGCGGCGGCGGGTTTGAAAGCGACATTCACCGGCCCCATGCCAACACCTGCGGTGGCTTATCTAACCCAAACATTCCGTGCGGAAGCTGGGATTGTTATTTCTGCATCGCACAACCCTTACTACGATAACGGCATCAAATTTTTCTCTTATGAGGGAACCAAACTGCCGGATGAAATTGAGTTAGCGATTGAAGCAGAGTTGGATAAAGACATCGAATGCGTTGAATCTGCAGAACTTGGTAAGGCCTCACGTATGGTGGACGCTGCGGGTCGCTATATCGAGTTTTGTAAAAGCACTTTCCCTTCAAAACTCAGTCTGTCTGGCTTGAAGCTGGTGGTGGATTGTGCGAATGGTGCCACATATCATATCGCGCCAAATGTCTTTCGTGAGCTAGGGGCAGATGTGATTGCGATGGGGGTTGAGCCTAATGGTTTGAACATCAATGACCAAGTAGGGGCCACCGATGTTCGAGCACTACAAAAACGCGTTGTTGAAGAAAAAGCACATCTTGGCTTAGCGTTTGATGGTGACGGCGATCGCATCATCATGGTTGACCATTTAGGTAACAAAGTGGATGGTGATCAAATTGCCTACATTATTGCGCGTGATGCATTACGCCGTGGTGAGCTCAAAGGTGGCGTTGTTGGGACCTTGATGACCAACCTTGGCATGGAGAATGGCCTAAAACAGCTTGGCATTCCATTTGCCCGAGCAGCGGTGGGTGATCGTTATGTAATGGAAAAGTTGCTCGAAAAAGGCTGGAAGATTGGTGCGGAAAATTCAGGTCACGTTATTTTGCTTGATAAAGTGACCACCGGTGATGCGATTGTCGCTGGTCTACAAGTGCTTGCTTCAGTTATCGGTAGTGAAATGACGCTGCATGAGTTAACTAAAGGTATGACCCTTTACCCGCAAGTGTTGGAGAATGTTCGTTTTGCGGGGGAGAGTAACCCACTTGAAGCTGAAGCGGTGAAAGCCGCGGTAGCTGAGGTTGAAGCAGAGTTAGGCTCGAAAGGTCGTGTGTTGCTGCGTAAATCAGGTACAGAACCTCTGATCCGTGTTATGGTGGAAGGCGAAGACGACTCGCTAGTTAAGCAGTCTGCACTGAAAATTGCCCAAGCAGTGAAAGATAACTGCTAATTTGACGACTGATTTCTACGATTCCTAGTTGCTTGATTTCGCGCTAGGAATTGTAGAAATGCTAGAAAAACGGTTGTTGTGCGAGTTTTTTGAGCGATCAAATCGGAAAGTTATTTTTTTTAGAAAATACCTCTTGTCAGCCTCAGTACCATTCGTTAGTATTGCGTCCGCTTTCGGAGAGAAAGGTCGCTGGCCTTGTTCAAGTCTAATGATGCGAACGGCGCTAGCTCAACAAATATGAACATAGGTGGAAGTAATGTTTACAGTTCTACTTGTGATTTACCTGTTGGCAGCGGTTGCTATCATTGGCCTAGTGTTGATTCAACAAGGTAAAGGCGCAGACATGGGAGCCTCATTCGGTGCTGGCGCGTCAAACACAGTGTTTGGTGCTGGCGGCTCAGGTAATTTCTTAACCCGAATGACTGCAATTTTTGCAACAGTATTTTTCGTTATCAGTCTTGTGCTTGGCAATATGTCAACTCACAAAACCGAATCACAATGGGTTGACCCTTCACAAGGTCAAGTGATTCAGCAAACTGGTGACGCAGTGAGTGAAGCACCAGCTAAAAGCAGTGACGAAATTCCTCACTAAGCTGTCTAGTTTTAGATAGTAAAAGTTATGCCGAGATGGTGAAATTGGTAGACACACTAGCATGAGGTGCTAGCGCCTTAGGTGTGAGGGTTCGAGTCCCTCTCTCGGCACCATGTTTACAAACTTGTAAATCATCTTGTTGAGCGTATAATGCTCGCAAGTCGGACGCGGGGTGGAGCAGCTTGGTAGCTCGTCGGGCTCATAACCCGAAGGTCGTTGGTTCAAATCCAGCCCCCGCAACCAACCTCTCTTAACGATTAGAGAGGCAAGTTTGGCAGTGTTAACCTCACTGCAGTTGAGAAGCGATTCTCAATTTATCAGGGTCCAGCAATAAAAAACCCCGACTTAATCGGGGTTTTTTATTATCTAAATTTCCTTTTTAGAGATTTTAGATATTTGCTTGGTATTTAAATTGGGCTCTAAGCCCTTTTTTTGTTTCTGGAGTGGTTTAGATGACTGGTTTAGAAAGACAACTTACTGAAATGCTTGAAGCTCCGGTGGTTGCTGCAGGTTACGAGTTGGTTGGATTAGAGTTCGTCCGAGCAGGGCAACATTCCACACTACGTATCTTTATTGATCACAAAAACGGTATCACAGTGGAAGACTGCGCAGAGGTAAGTCGCCAAGTGAGTGCGGTTTTGGATGTTGAAGACCCTATTTCGGTCGTTTACAACCTTGAAGTGTCTTCTCCTGGTCTGGAAAGACCACTCTTTAAACCAGCACATTATGAGCAGTTTATTGGTCACGAGGTCAGCATTGTTTTGAAGATGGCTGTTGCTAACCGTCGCAAGTGGAAAGGTATCATTCAATCTATTGAGGGTGAAACCGTGGCAGTGATGGTAGATGGGCAAGAAGAGCACTTTGCTTTGAGCAACATTTCAAAAGCTAACCTGATCCCTAAATTTTAAGTCTTTGAGGCTAGAACAATGAGTAAAGAAATTTTAGCGGTAGTTGAGGCGGTTTCTAATGAGAAAGCGGTACCTCGTGAGCGTATTTTTGAAGCGCTAGAAACTGCGTTAGCGACTTCAACTAAAAAGAAATATGAAATTGAGATCGATGTTCGCGTTGCGATCGATCGTAAAACTGGCGCATTTGAAACTTTCCGTCGCTGGTTAGTGGTTGAGAATGTTGAGCATCCAACCAAAGAGATCTCATTTGAAGCAGCAAGCTTTGATGATGAATCAGTACAAATGGGTGATTACATTGAAGATCAGATCGAGTCTGTAACCTTCGACCGTATTACCACTCAAACGGCTAAGCAAGTTATCGTACAAAAAGTACGTGAAGCTGAACGTGCGCAAATCGTAGAACAATTCATTGATAACGAAGGTGAGTTGGTTACTGGTGTAGTGAAGAAAGTAAACCGTGAGACTGTGATTCTGGATCTGGGTAACAACGCAGAAGCGGTTATCTTGCGTGAAGATCAACTGCCACGAGAAAACTTCCGTCCAGGCGATCGCGTACGTGGTCTATTGTTCAAAGTGGCTCCTGAAGCCCGTGGTTTCCAACTGTTCATCACTCGTTCTAAACCAGAAATGCTGGCTGAATTATTCCGAGTTGAAGTACCTGAAATCGGTGAAGAGCTGATTGAATTGAAAGCGGCGGCACGTGATCCAGGCTCTCGTGCCAAGATCGCCGTGAAAACGAACGATAAGCGTATTGACCCTGTGGGTGCGTGTGTGGGTATGCGTGGTGCACGTGTACAAGCGGTTTCTGGTGAGTTGGGTGGTGAACGTATTGATATCGTACTGTGGGACGATAATCCTGCGCAATTCGTGATTAACGCAATGGCTCCGGCTGATGTAGCTTCAATCATCGTTGATGAAGATGCGCACTCAATGGATATCGCCGTAGAAGCGGATAACCTCGCGCAAGCGATCGGTCGTAACGGTCAAAACGTACGTCTGGCTTCTCAACTGACAGGCTGGGAGCTGAATGTAATGACAGTTGCAGATCTGCAGAAGAAACACCAAGAAGAGTCAATGGCATCCATTGAGAACTTCATGAAGTATCTTGATATTGAGCAAGACTTTGCAGAGCTTCTGGTTGAAGAAGGCTTCTCTACACTGGAAGAGATCGCTTACGTACCAATGAATGAACTGCTTGATGTCGATGGCATGGATGAAGATTTGGTAGAAGAGCTGCGTAGCCGTGCAAAAGAAGCATTGACTACGATTGCTCTGGCAAAAGAAGAGTCGTTCGAAGGTCTTGAGCCAGCAGAAGATCTGCTAGGACTGGCTGGACTAGAACGCGAAATGGCATTCAAACTGGCAGCAAAAGGTGTTGCGACACTGGAAGATCTGGCTGACCAAGGTGTGGATGATTTAGAAGGCATTGAAGGTCTGACCGAACAGCGTGCGGGTGAGCTCATTATGGCTGCTCGTAATATTTGTTGGTTTGGTGAAGACGCATAATTTTCAGCAAGGGGAGGAAGCGGCATGACACAAATTACCGTTAAAGCACTGAGTGAAGAAATTGGTACACCAGTAGACCGCTTATTAGAGCAACTTGCTGATGCAGGAATGAACAAGGCTGTTGCAGATCATGTATCTGAAGATGAGAAGCAGAAATTGCTGGCTCATTTACGTAAGGAGCATGGTGATGCAACTGGCACTGAGCCAACGCGTTTGACACTCCAGCGTAAAACCCGCAGCACACTGAGCGTAAATGCCGGTGGTGGTAAAAGTAAGAATGTTCAGATTGAAGTGCGCAAAAAACGTACGTATGTTAAGCGCAGTTCTGTTGAAGATGATGCGGCACGTGAAGCGGAAGAAGCCGCAATGCGTGCTGCAGAAGAGCAAGCACAACGTGAAGCTGAAGAAGCAGCTAAACGTGCGGCAGAGGAAAAAGCCAAACGTGAAGCAGAAGAAGCAGTAAAACGTGAAGCAGAGGCAAAACGTGTTGCAGAAGAAAAGGCGAAGCGCGAAGCGCAAGCCGCAGCGCAACCACGTTCTGACGAAGAGAAATTGAAGCAAGAAGCAGCGCGCAAAGAAGCCGAGGCGCTAAAACGTCGCCAGGAAGAAGAAGCAAAACGTAAGGCCGAAGAGGAAAGTCGCCGTCAACTTGAAAAAGTACGCGAATTGGCTGAAAAAAATGGTGAGCGTTGGTCTGCTGAAAAAGAGACTGAAGGTGATATGCAAGAAAACACTGATTACCATGTAACGACTTCGCTTTATGCACGTGAAGCAGAAGATGAGGCCGATCTCCACGAAGAAGGTGCTCGTCGTCGCTCCACTAAAGCGAATAAAAGAAAGATGTCTTCTCGCGATGACAACCAAGAACGTGATGCTCGCCCTCGTGGTGGCAAAGCGGGTCGTAAAGGCCGCATCAACAAGCCAATGTCTATGCAGCACGGTTTTGATAAAACCGCTGTAGTAGCAAAAGCCGATGTTGTGGTTGGTGAAACCATCATCGTTTCTGAACTGGCGCAGAAAATGTCAGTGAAAGCAACTGAAGTCATCAAAGTGATGATGAAAATGGGCGCAATGGCGACCATTAACCAAGTGATCGATCAAGAAACTGCTCAACTGGTAGCAGAAGAAATGGGTCACAAAGTAGTACTGCGTAAAGAAAACGAATTGGAAGAAGCGATTCTGTCGGATCGTGATGACAAATTCGACGAGGTTTCTCGTGCGCCAGTTGTGACCATCATGGGTCACGTTGACCACGGTAAGACTTCTACGCTGGACTACATTCGTCGTACTCACGTTGCTTCTGGTGAAGCGGGCGGTATTACTCAGCACATCGGTGCTTACCACGTTGAAACACCAAACGGCATGATCACCTTCCTAGATACTCCTGGACACGCGGCATTTACTGCAATGCGTGCTCGTGGTGCGCAAGCAACGGATATCGTGGTACTGGTTGTTGCAGCGGACGATGGCGTAATGCCACAAACCGTGGAAGCCATCCAACACGCGAAAGCGGCGGGTGTTCCACTGATCGTTGCAGTGAACAAGATCGATAAAGACACGGCTAATCCAGATAACGTGAAAAACGAACTGGCGCAGTACAACGTTATGCCTGAAGAGTGGGGCGGTGAGAACATGTTTGTTCACATCTCTGCAAAACAAGGTACGAACATTGAAGGCCTTCTAGAAGCTATCCTGCTACAAGCTGAAGTTCTTGAACTGAAAGCGGTGAAACAAGGTATGGCGTCTGGCGTTGTGATCGAATCTCGTCTAGATAAAGGCCGCGGCCCTGTAGCAACGGTTCTGGTTCAATCAGGTACTCTGCGTAAGGGTGACATCGTACTGTGTGGTCAAGAATATGGCCGCGTTCGTGCAATGCGTGATGAAATCGGTAACGAAGTTGAAGAAGCGGGTCCATCGATCCCAGTTGAAATCCTCGGTTTGTCTGGTGTTCCAGCTGCCGGTGATGAAGCAACCGTAGTACGTGATGAACGTAAAGCACGTGAAGTGGCTAACTACCGTGCTGGTAAGTTCCGTGAAGTGAAACTAGCTCGTCAACAGAAATCTAAACTGGAGAACATGTTCTCTAACATGACTGCTGGTGATGTGGCTGAGCTGAACATTGTACTGAAAGCGGACGTACAAGGTTCTGTTGAAGCGATTGCCGATTCTCTGCGTAAACTTTCTACAGAAGAAGTGAAAGTGAACATCGTAGGTTCTGGTGTAGGTGGTATCACAGAAACTGATGTGGTGTTGGCTGCCGCTTCTAACGCTATCGTGGTAGGCTTTAACGTACGTGCTGATGCATCTGCTCGCCGTACCATTGAAGCTGAAAATATCGATCTGCGTTACTACTCAATCATTTACCAATTGATCGACGAAGTGAAACAGGCGATGAGCGGTATGCTTTCTCCTGAGTTCAAACAAGAGATCATCGGTCTGGCGGAAGTTCGTGACGTATTTAAGTCACCAAAACTGGGCGCGATTGCTGGCTGTATGGTAACTGAAGGTGTGATCAAGCGTAATGCTCCGATCCGCGTTCTGCGTGATAACGTGGTTATCTACGAAGGTGAACTGGAATCTCTGCGTCGCTTTAAAGATGACGTTGCAGAAGTTAAGAATGGTTACGAGTGTGGTATCGGCGTTAAGAACTACAACGATGTTCGCGTTGGCGACCAGATCGAAGTGTTCGAAACGATCGAAATCCAACGTACCATCGACTAATCAACTACTGTTGCATTAATCAAGGCAATGTAGGTTGTTGAATACACCATGGGGGGCTGGCTAAGACCATCCCCCCATTCTTTCTATCAGTGAGAAACGATATGCCGAAAGAATTTAGCCGCACACAGCGTGTGGCACAGCAATTACAAAAAGAACTGGCGATGATCCTGCAACGTGAAGTGCGCGATTCTCGTTTAGGTATGGTGACTATTTCTGATGTAGAAGTGTCGCGCGATCTGGCTTACGCCAAAGTGTTCGTGACTTTCCTGTGCATCGGTGAGCAAACAGCAGAATCTTGCTTGGCTGCTTTGCGTGAGCACGAAGTGCAGATCCGCATGATGTTAGGTAAGCAAATCCGCTTACGTTTGACGCCAGAAATTCGCTTCTACTACGACAATACTTTGGTTGAAGGTATGCGTATGTCAAACCTAGTAACGGAAGTGATCAACAGTGATAAGCGCCGCAAGCATGAAGCTGGCCGCGATGAGGACGAAGCGTAATGGCTCGTCGACGTAAAGGTCGGGTTATCCACGGTGTGATTCTGTTGGATAAGCCGACAGGCATCTCCTCCAACGATGCTTTGCAAAAAGTTAAACGTCTCTATGGCGCTGAAAAAGCTGGCCATACGGGCGCTCTTGACCCTCTGGCGACCGGCATGCTGCCGATCTGTCTAGGTGAAGCCACTAAGTTTTCCCAATTTCTGCTTGATTCCGATAAACGTTATCGCGTGATCGCAAAATTGGGCGAACGTACCGATACGTCAGACTCTGATGGGCAAGTGGTACAAACTCGTCCTGTTAATGTGGAGCGCGGCACTCTGATCGCGTGTATTGATAAGTTTCGTGGCGAAACGGATCAAGTTCCGTCCATGTTCTCCGCGTTGAAATACCAAGGCCGTCCACTCTACGAATATGCTCGACAGGGGATTGAAGTGCCGCGTGAAGCACGCAAGATCACCGTGTATGAAATCGAGCTGCATCGTTTCGAAGGCGATGAAGTGGAGATGGAAGTGCACTGTTCAAAAGGCACCTACATCCGTACCATCGTAGATGATCTGGGTGAGATGCTGGGTTGCGGTGCGCATGTGACTATGCTGCGTCGTGTCGGTGTCGCTAACTATCCGTATGAACGAATGGTGACATTAGAGCAGCTCAATGCATTAGTTGAACAAGCCCATCGTGATGAAAAGACGGTTTCTGAAGTTCTCGATCCGCTATTGCTGCCGATGGATACCGCTGTGGAATCCTTACCCGAAGTTAACGTGATCCCAGAGCTGATGCAGCTTGTGCAGCATGGACAAGCGGTGCAGGTTTCTGGTGCGCCAACCGATGGTATGGTGCGTATTACTGGCGGTGAGCAGAAGTTGTTCCTTGGCGTTGGTGAGATTGACGATAACGGTAAGGTTGCGCCAAAACGCTTAGTCGTTTACAGCGAATAAACCTGTTGGATGGCTCGTTTTATGGCGAGACATTCCGCTTGTGCGAGTCTGGATTATTCCCTATAATTCGCGCTTCTCGTGTCGGCTGAATCAGAGATTGGCTGGCACAAACTTAAACCTCAAACTCTTTAGGAGAGAATTATGTCTCTGAATGCAGAAACTAAAGCAGCAATCGTTGCTGAATACGCACGTTGTGAAAATGACACTGGTTCACCAGAAGTACAAGTAGCTCTGCTGACTGCTTCTATCAACCACCTGCAAGGTCACTTCCAAGCACACAAAGGCGATCACCACAGCCGTCGTGGTCTGCTACGCATGGTTTCAAGCCGTCGTAAGCTGCTGGACTACCTGAAAGGCAAAGATCTGTCTCGTTACCAAGATCTGATCAAACGTCTAGGCCTGCGTCGTTAATTCGTCGCTGCAAAGCACAGTTTGTACAGAAAAGGGGCGAAAGCCCCTTTTTTGCAGCCTAAATTTGCACTCTAAATTAGCTATCCTTCCGTTAAGTAGTTTATACTACCCGCCGTTCAGTCTGCGTGACTGAGCAAATTTGTACTCATGGCATTACCGTCACCGCAGTCGACCAAAAGGTCGCGGCTATTAAAAACAGATTGTTCTCTCGACTATTTCCCCAAGTTTCAGTCTTTTTTTACTAGTCGCGATTCGTAGTGCTTTGAGTATTGATGATTTGATTTCAGGCTTGTCCTGAGAATAAGGAATACTCATGTTCGAAAAACCAGTAGTAAAAACGTTTCAGTACGGTAACCA
>JBOFIW010000134.1:0-1790 GCA_051650365.1 Vibrio sp.
CCAAGCGCCGGATGAGAACTTACTGGTGTCAGACGGTGCGACCTTGTGGCATTTTGACCCTTTTGTTGAACAAGTCACTCTGTACCGCGCGGAAGAAGCCTTAGAGCAGACGCCTTTTGTGCTACTGACTCGTAACAAAACCAGCGATTGGGATGCGTATCATGTGGAAGAAAAGGGCGATGTATTTACCCTGACGCCTACCGCGCTGGATTCAAACCAAGGCCGTTTCCAAATCACCATCAGTGATAAAGGGGTGGTGCAAGGCTTTAAAGTGATCGAGCAAGATGGTCAGCAGAGCGAATTTACCTTTAGTAAGGTGAAGCAGCAAAAGCCTAACGTCAGCTTATTTAACTACAAAGTGCCGAAAGGCGTGGAAGTTGACGATCAGCGTAACTAAATCAGCATTAGGAAACCGAGTCGAGTGAGTAATTACAACTTAGATTTTTCCGGCGACGAAGATTTTCGTCCGTTAGCTGCTCGTATGCGCCCACAAACGGTGGAGCAGTATATTGGTCAGCAACACATCTTGGGACCGGGAAAACCACTGCGCCGTGCATTAGAGGCGGGGCATATTCACTCGATGATTCTTTGGGGCCCTCCGGGCACTGGCAAAACCACTTTAGCTGAAGTGGCAGCCAACTACGCCAATGCGGAAGTGGAACGCGTGTCGGCAGTGACGTCCGGGGTCAAAGAGATCCGTGCCGCGATTGAAAAAGCGCGTGAGAACAAACTCAGTGGTCGCCGTACTATTTTGTTCGTCGACGAAGTCCATCGCTTTAATAAATCGCAGCAAGATGCGTTTTTGCCCCATATCGAAGATGGTACGGTCACTTTTATTGGTGCAACCACTGAAAACCCTTCTTTTGAGCTCAATAACGCGCTGCTTTCCCGCGCGCGGGTCTATAAACTCACCTCACTTACTCAACAAGAGATTCAGCAAGCTTTACAGCAGGCAATTGCCGATAGTGAACGTGGGCTTGGCAAAGTGGTGGCGGTTTTTGCCGATAACGTACTGGATCGCTTAGCAGAGTTGGTCAATGGCGATGCACGCATGTCGCTCAATTATCTTGAGCTGTTGTATGACATGGCTCGCGAAGATGATCAGGGACGCAAGCTGATTGATCTGCCTCTGCTGGCCGAAGTCGCTGGCGAAAAAGTGTCGCGCTTTGATAACAAGGGCGATATTTGGTACGACCTGATTTCCGCAGTGCATAAATCGATTCGTGGTTCCGATCCCGATGCGGCTCTGTATTGGGCGGCACGGATGATCTCCGCGGGTTGTGACCCACTGTATATCGCACGTCGTCTGCTCGCGATTGCCTCAGAAGATGTCGGTAATGCCGACCCGCGTGGCATGCAAGTGGCACTTGCTGCGTGGGATTGCTTTACCCGTGTAGGTCCAGCAGAAGGCGAGCGCGCGATTGCTCAAGCGATTGTCTATCTTGCCTGCGCACCAAAAAGTAATGCGGTGTACATCGCTTGGAAACAAGCGCTGTCTGACGCACATAACTTACCTGAATTTGAAGTGCCGCCGCATCTGCGTAATGCCCCAACGCGACTGATGAAAGATCTCGGTTATGGCGAGGAATACCGTTACGCCCATGATGAACCGGGTGCTTATGCCGCAGGTGAATGCTATTTCCCACCAGAGATGAGTGGAACTCGCTACTACCAACCTACTCAACGCGGGCTAGAAACCAAGATTTCTGAAAAGTTAGCGTATCTGGCGGATTTGAACGCAAAAAGCCCACAAAAGCGCTATGAAAAGTAGTGCCTTTTGGTTATCTTTG
>JBOFIW010000135.1:0-17475 GCA_051650365.1 Vibrio sp.
GCGATGCAAGACCCCAATCCGCAAGTGGCTGGTCGTGGCGTACAAATGTTGCGTGATGCAGGCATAGAGGTGCAGGTTGGTTTGCTCGAAGCGGATGCACGGGCACTGAACCGCGGTTTCCTGAAACGTATGGAAACCGGAATGCCTTATGTGCAGCTTAAAATGGCCGCGAGTCTTGATGGCCAAACCGCGCTCGCGAACGGTAAAAGTCAGTGGATCACCTCTCCCACTGCGCGTAAAGATGTGCAACGTTTTCGCGCGCAAGCCTGTGCGATTCTTTCTACCAGTCAAACGGTGCTTGCGGATAATGCTTCTCTGGCGGTACGTTGGCACGATTTACCTCCATCGGTACAGGCGCAATACGCAGAAGTGGATTTGCGTCAACCTCTTCGCGTGATTTTGGATCGTCAACACCAGTTGCATCCAGAGCTAGCGCTATACCAAACACCTTCACCCGTGCTGCGAGTTGCCAGCGAGAATGCCGATCTCTGCATTTCTGCTGAGAATGGAAAGCTTGATTTGCGTGAGCTTTTGGCACAACTGGCTCAGCAACACAATGTGAATCAAGTGTGGGTGGAAGCGGGTAGCCAACTGGCTCAATCATTGATTGAGCAAAAGTTGGTGGATGAAATTATTCTCTATTTAGCGCCGAAATTGATGGGCAGTGATGGCCGTGGTTTATTTGGCGCGCTCGGTTTGACAGAGATGGCTGAGGCCATTGAACTCAAAATTGAAGATTGTCGAATGGTGGGGGCAGATCTGCGGATCATCGCCACCCCAAAATCAAAAGATTAGCACTATGTTTACTGGAATTATTGAAGCGGTCGGCAAGCTGACTGCCATCATCCCCAAAGGCAGTGATGTCACCATCACTGTTGAGGTGGGTAAGTTGGATATGGCCGATGTCAAACTCGGTGACAGTATCGCGACCAATGGTGTGTGTTTAACTGTTGTGGCCTTTGATTCGCGCAGTTTCAGCGCGGATCTGTCAATGGAAACCTTGAAAAAATCTGGCTTCGCACAGTATCAGGTAGGAGATCGCGTTAACCTTGAAAAAGCCATGTTGCCCACTACTCGCTTTGGTGGCCACATTGTTTCTGGACATGTGGATGGTGTAGGTGAAATCGTTGAGCGTATTCCTGTTGGTCGTGCGGTAGAATTGTGGGTCAATATGCCTGCGGAACTGAATAAATACGTCGCGGAAAAAGGCTCGATTACGGTCGATGGAATTAGTTTGACGGTGAATGATTTGCGTAAAAACGCCTTCAAACTGACGATTGTTCCTCACACCAGTGCTGAAACCACGATGGATGAATTCCAAGTCGGTCGCAGAGTAAATCTGGAAGTGGATGTGTTGGCGCGCTATATGGAGCGCTTGCTCCAAGGAAACAAAGAGAGCGAACCACAATCGCGACTAACGATGGATTTTCTGCAGCAAAATGGCTTCGCTTAATTATTTGTCATAACAACGAAGAACAATAGGACTGACATCATGCCAATTAGTACCCCACAAGAAATTATTGAAGATATCCGTCAGGGAAAAATGGTCATCCTGATGGACGATGAGGATCGTGAGAACGAAGGTGATTTGATCATGGCGGCGGAACATATCACGCCAGCAGCGATCAACTTCATGGCGACTCATGGTCGTGGCCTGATCTGCTTAACCATGACCAAAGAGCGTTGTCGCCGTTTAGGCCTAAACCCTATGGTGCAGGACAATAATGCGCAGTACACCACCAACTTCACCGTTTCGATTGAAGCCGCTGAAGGTGTGACTACGGGTATTTCAGCAGCGGATCGCGCGCGCACGGTGCAAGCAGCGGTAGCGAAAGAAGCGAAAGCTGCGGATTTGGTTCAGCCGGGGCATATTTTCCCGCTTGCTGCGCAAGAAGGTGGAGTTTTAACACGTGCTGGCCACACCGAAGCGGGCTGTGATTTGGCACGATTGGCAGGTTTTGAGCCAGCTTCGGTGATTGTGGAAATTCTTAACGATGACGGCACCATGGCGCGCCGTCCGGATTTGGAAGTGTTCGCCGAGAAACACGGTTTGAAGCTCGGTACGATTGCAGACTTGATTGAATACCGCAACCACACTGAAACCACCATTGAGCGCGTGGCGCAATGCAAATTGCCGACCGAATACGGTGAGTTTGAACTGGTGACTTACCGTGACAACATTGATAAGCAAATCCACTTTGCTCTGCGCAAAGGGGATGTCACTACATCGCCCACTTTGGTGCGTGTGCATCTGCAAGATACTTTTACTGATTTATTGCATAGTAATCGTGCGGCTGAGCGTAGTTGGACTCTGGCCACTGCCATGCAACGCATTGGTCAAGAAGGTGGAGTATTGGTGATTCTTGGTAATGAAGAGTCAAGCGATCTGCTACTGCATCGCGTGAAAATGTTTGAGCTGCAAGATAAAGGTGAAGCACCGGCGATGGCGAAAAAACAAGGCACTTCACGCCGTGTGGGTGTGGGTTCGCAAATCCTGGCCGATCTTGGAGTCAAAGAGATGCGTCTACTCTCTTCTCCGAACAAAAAATACCACGCATTGGGTGGTTTTGGCCTCAATGTGGTCGAATACGTCTGTGAATAATCACAGCAAATTGCCTATTTACCGCGTGTTACCTCGACGGTGGGGCGTGGTTTGTAGCCCAAATTTCTGTTAGATATTGCTCACAAAATTGTGCTAGAATCCGGCGATTCTCACTTGATGAACAGAGTTAAAGGAAAGCTATGAAAGTGATCGAGGGTGGTTTCCCAGCACCAAATGCGAAAATTGCGATTGTGATTTCTCGTTTCAACAGTTTTATCAATGAAAGTTTACTGTCTGGTGCCATCGATACTCTTAAGCGTCACGGTCAGATCAGTGATGACAATATTACTGTCGTTCGTTGCCCTGGTGCCGTTGAATTGCCATTGGTAGCTCAACGTGTTGCAAAAACAGGCGACTACGATGCGATTGTCTCACTGGGTTGTGTGATCCGTGGCGGTACACCGCACTTTGACTACGTTTGCAGTGAAATGAATAAAGGTCTGGCACAAGTGTCTCTGGAATTTAGCATTCCAGTCGCATTCGGTGTACTGACTGTTGATACTATCGATCAAGCTATTGAACGCGCAGGAACCAAGGCTGGTAATAAGGGTGCTGAAGCAGCACTGAGCGCACTTGAGATGATTAACGTTCTTTCTGAAATTGATTCCTAATGGGGGCCAGTGTGAAACCAGCCGCACGTCGTAATGCACGTCAATTTGCGCTACAAGCAATTTATTCATGGCAAATTACTAAAGAGAATGTTGCGACTATTGAAGAGCAATTTCTAACCAGCGGTAAGTATGATGAAGAAGAACATCGTGCCGCTGAGCCAGCTCTTGCTGCTCCTGAGACCGATGTTTCTTATTTCCGTGACCTGTTAGCCGGTGTGGTTTTGAACCATACTGAGCTTGACAGCAAACTGCGTCCTTTTGTTTCTCGTCCGATGCAAGATCTGGACATGATGGAACTGGCGCTGCTGCGTTTGGCCATGTATGAAATGACGCGTCGTGAAGACGTACCATACAAAGTCGTGATTAACGAGGCGATCGAATTGGCAAAAGTGTTTGCCGCAGAAGATAGCCATAAATTCGTTAATGGTGTACTGGATAAAGCCGCACCGCACGTACGTAAGAAGGCGTAATTCGTTTTCCACTAGAAGGTCAGCAGTTGCTGACCTTTTTCTTAATAAGCTGCTGCTGGCTTAATTAACCAAAGAGTCTGGATGATGTTTGGTGAATTTAATTTAATTGATAAATACTTTTCAAACAGGCAATCCCAACGTAAAGATGTTCACTTAGCTCTGGGGGATGATTGTGCCATTGTCAAAGTTCCTGAAAACTCAAGAGTGGCAATCAGCACGGATACGTTAGTTGCGGGTACCCATTTCCTAGCTAATGCGAATCCAGCTTGGGTTGCGCATAAAGCGTTGGCTTCTAACATTAGTGATCTGGCTGCCATGGGCGCAACGCCGGCTTGGGTATCTCTTGCGCTCACTTTGCCTGAAATTGATGAGGCATGGTTAAAGCCTTTCTGCGATGCCTTTTTCGAGTTAGCCAATTACTACAATGTGCAGCTGATTGGGGGGGACACCACCAAAGGTCCGCTCAGTATTACTCTGACGGTGCAGGGTTTTTTGCCTAAAGAGCAAGCCATGTTGCGCAGTGGGGCAAAAGTGGGGGATTGGTTGTATGTCACTGGTGATCTTGGCGATAGCCAAGCGGGGTTGGATGTGATTTTGTACCCTGAAAAGCGTCAATTGCCATTTGCGGAGATTTTAGAGCAGCGCCATTATCTCTCGACACCGCGGATTGTTGCAGGGCAAGCCTTGGTGCATTTGGCTTCTTCGGCGATTGATATTTCCGATGGTTTGATCGCCGATCTGTCGCATATCATGCAGCGTTCACATGTTGGGGCGAGTATTGATGTGAGTTTATTACCTCTCTCGAAAGAGTTATTACAGTTCGTGGATGATGTTGCTACAGCTCAGCAATATGCGCTGACCAGCGGTGAGGAATACGAACTCTGCTTTACCGTACCAGAAGAGAATCGTGGATCGCTGGAAAATGCCTTAGCTCACTGTGGCACCAAAGTGACTTGTATTGGGCAGATTCGTCCCGCCGGTACTTTTGAGCTGCATAATCGAGGAAAAAAGCTCAACTGGCAGCTAGCTGGGTATGATCATTTTAAGGTGAAAGCATGAGTGATCCGCGCAGCAAAATTTCATTGAGTAATCCGTGGCATTTATTTGCAACGGGGTTTGGTAGTGGATTATCTCCTGTGGTTCCCGGAACGATGGGAACCCTAGCAGCAGTACCGCTTTATCTGGTGTTGGCGCAACTGCCATTCACTCTGTATTTAGTGGTAATTGTGGTTGCTAGCCTTATTGGGATTAAAATCTGCCAAGTAACTTCGGATGATATGCAGGTACATGATCACGGTTCGATTGTCTGGGATGAATTTGCCGGATTTTGGATCACTATGCTGATAGTGCCTTTATGCCAATTACCGGTTTTTGATTGGAAATGGCTAGCCACCGGTTTTGTGCTATTTCGCTTTTTCGACATGCTCAAGCCGTGGCCAATCAGTTGGTTGGATAAGCGCGTGCATGGCGGCTTCGGTATCATGATTGATGATGTAGTGGCAGGAGTTATGGCGGCGATCTGCTTAGCCGCTATTGGTCACTGGCTACAGTGGTTCCCTTCAGTATCGGCATGAAATCATAGTGTTGTGTGCAGGTTCCCCTTTGGGGAACCTGACTAAACTAGTTTAACTTTTCTAAATCCGCTTCAATTTCTGCAATTTTACTGGCGACAACTTTTTCTAAGTGGCGTAAATCATTAAGAATTTTTTGTTTTACATCAAGTGTACCCATTAGCTCGGATTTGGTGATCTTATTTAGTTCATCAATCACTAGAGTCAAGTTGCGATTAATCTCAGTAATTTCTTTATATTGATGGCTGCCGCTGTCTACTAAAACATTTTTGATCTGTCGCGGGTATTTGAATTTGACGCTTTTGGCAAATAGTTCGCCTTTTTGTTTTTTAAAGTAAATTTTTAATACGTCTTTATGTGCTTCTTGACGCAGTGAGTAACGTTCAATTTGCGTAGGTTCGTTAATACCCAAGCCGAGAAGATGGGGAAACATAGGCAACCTCTTAGTCAAAATAACCTGCACGCCTCCTGAATATAAGTTGTTCAAGATGGCACTTAGTTTACTGTAGCAGTTGGTTGATGTGCTTGATGACTCAATAGGTTAAGTTGTGCTCAAGATCGCACCTGATTCATTTCTTTTCCCTAGCCACTTGGCTACTGAGCGTTTGGGGCAAGATGGGCGACATTCTCGATCAACTTTTCACGCAGTAATTGCTCTTCTTCCTCATTGAGGCGAGTTCCTTGTGAATTGGTGAGAATGAATAAGTCTTCTGCTCTTTCCCCAATCGTGGTGATTTTTGCTGCATGCAGATCGAGATTCAGCTCTGCAAACGTCGCACCAACCGTGGCAAGTAACCCCGGTGTGTCTAGTGCAACAAACTCCATTAGAGTCCGTTTCTTACTTTTCGTTGGTAGGAAATCGACCTGAGTTTTAACCTTAAAATGATGTAAATTTCGTGGAATACGCCGTGCTTTTTGTGTTGTTGGGCGTCCATCTTCCAACACATGCACCAGATGGCGAATTAAAGCTTGGTGGCGATCTTCTCCAATTGCTTGCCCATTTTGATCAAGCACCATAAAAGTATCGAGGACGTAACCATCTTTGCTCGCCATGATTTGAGCATCGTGTACGTTAAGGTTGCGGCGATCGAGCTCGGCAACCACTGTTGCAAACAGGGCGGCTTGATCTTTGGTATAGACGAAAACTTCAGTACCGCCGCGCGTGGCTTTTTTGCTGATCAGCACCAGAGGTTTACGACTATCTTCATGGCGTAATAAATGAGTGCAATGCCAAGCGATTTGCTTGTGGGTATGACGTAGAAAGTAATCGGCTTTAAAACGTTGCCACAGTAGTTCGATGTCACGGCTGGAGAAACCTTCTTTACGCAGTAGTGCTGATGCCATTTGTTGGTTGTGGCGAATTCGTTCACGAATATCAACCGGATTTTCCAAGCCACGGCGTAAAGCACGTTGAGTTGAGTAGAATAGCTCCGCTAATAGAGTGCGCTTCCAGCTGTTCCAAAGCTCAGGATTGGTCGCGCAGATATCGGCTACGGTTAAGCACACCAGATATTCGAGGCGTTCTTCATCCCGTACTTTTTTGGCGAACTCGATGATTACATCGGGGTCATAAATATCACGACGCTGCGCCGTCACTGACATTAACAAGTGATTTTTGACTAGCCAAGCCACCAGTTTTGCTTCGGGTTTGGATAAGCCGTGTTCAAGGCAAAAATCATAGGCATCGTCAGCCCCAATGTCTGAGTGGTCGCCACCGCGCCCTTTACCGATATCATGGAAAATAGCGGCGAGGATCAGGAGCTCCTTTTTCTGAATTTTTGGGTAGATTTCACAGCAGATAGGGTGGCGCTCATGATTTTGTGGATCACTAAATAAATGAATATGTTTGAGTAAACGAACGCTATGTTCGTCCACGGTGTAAACATGGAAAAGATCAAACTGCATTTGGCCTACGATCTGGCTCCACTGTGGCAGGTAAGCGGCGAGCACCCCCAGTTTGTGCATTTGACTAAACGCTTTATGTAACGCATTGGGATGGCGAACAAGCTCGATAAATTTTTCACGTGCAGCCGGTATTGTGTGCAGGAATTTATTTAAGCGACGGCGCGCGGTACGTAATTGACGCATGGTGGCAGGAGCTACTGATTCGATGGTGGAATCGCTTGCCATGTGTAGAAACATATCCAAAATGGTTTCAGGGCGGGCTTGGAATAAGGCGGGCTTACGCGCCTCAATCATATTACCTCGGCGCTGAAAATCTTCATCAATCACAATGGCTTCTGCCTCTTCACCATTATTGAGAATCGCTTTATCGAAGATTTTTAGCAGCATTTTGTTCAGTTCTGCTACTCGGCGTAGGGTGCGGAAGAACTCTTTCATCATCATCTCTACCCCACGATTGCCTTCGCCAAAGTAACCGAGATGCTGAGCGACTTGTACTTGATGGGCAAAGGTCAGGCGGTTGTCGTAGCGTTTCAATTCAATATGCAGAGCAAAACGTACTCGCCATAGAAAATCTTGGCACTCGACTAATTCACGATATTCGGCATCGGTTAAAAAACCAAAGCGGCTCATTTCATACAATGAGGTTGCTCCAAAGTGGCGACGTGCAACCCAACTTAAAGTGTGAATATCGCGCAGTCCTCCTGGGGTCGATTTAATGTCTGGCTCTAAGTTATAGGTGGTATCGTGGTAGCGAGCATGACGATCTTTTTGCTCTTTTACTTTGGCTTGATAGAAGATTTCACTTGGCCAAAATGACTCTGAATGGATAACCATTTTCAAACGATGGAACGTTTCCTCACAGCCACACAGTAAACGTGCTTCTTGTAGATTGGTTGCAACGGTTAAATCAGCTTTACCAATTTCAGCACACTGTTCAACGGTTCGAACAGCATGACCAATCTCTAATTTTAAATCCCATAGTAGAGTCAAAAATTGGCTGATCTTATTCGCGACTTGTTCACTGAGTGGCTGTTGTGACAACACGAGAAGATCAATATCAGAAAGTGGGTGTAGTTCACCGCGACCATAACCGCCTACTGCGATTAAACTCACTTCGAGCAGTTCATCAAAGTCAAAGAATTGCCATAAGCGATGCAGCAGCAAATCCATATATTCGGATCGGCCTAGCACCAGATCGGTCACTGGATGGTGGTTGAAAAATTCCTGCTTTTGATATTCAGTAAAATTTTCCAGTTGCTGCTTTAAGCTATCGACAGTCAGTTGTTGATCTTGGAGTGTAAGCGGGGATTGATATGGCATAGCGCGTCCATGCAAGCGTTAACACGAAGTAAAGCCAATCTAGCAGATGGGCGAGGATAAAAAAATATCCCTGACTGGCAGGGATATTTTCAATCTCAGGAAAATTTAGGCGTTGTTCAGGATGCGTGGCAGTGTTTCATCATTGCGTAGAGTGAGAATTTCGCAACCATTGCCAGTAACAAGGATTGTGTGCTCCCATTGCGCCGATTTTTTGCCATCAGCAGTATAGACTGTCCAGCTATCTTCATCATCAAGACGGCAACCAAATTTACCGGCGTTAATCATCGGCTCAATGGTGAAAATCATCCCTTCACGCAGCACGGTGCGGTCACTATTTTTGTAGTGAACCACTTGTGGCTCTTCATGGAATTCAGCGCCAATACCGTGACCGCAGTAATCACGCACGATAGAGAATTTAAAGCGCGGGTTATTTTTGTTGTTGGTTTTGATGTGCTTTTCAATCGTGGTACCAATTTCGCCCAATTGAACGCCCGGCTTAACTTGTTTTAGAGCTAGGTAAAGGCATTCTTGTGCTACATGGCATAAGCGTTTGTCTTCAATCGACACCTCTCCGATCAGGAACATTTTAGAGGTGTCACCATGGTAACCATCTTTGATTACTGTAATGTCGATGTTAAGGATGTCACCATCGCGGAGTATCGCAGGGCGTTGTAGTTGGCCAAAGTAGGTATCTTCGGTTGCTGGAATTCCATGACATACAATATGGTTGATTGACGTACAGATAGATTTGGGAAAACCGTGGTAATTCAATGGTGCCGGGATCGCGTCTTGAACTTCAGTAATATACTTGTGGCAGAGCTGATCTAGCTCTTCTGTGGTCACACCTGCTTTCACATGAGGTTCAATCATTTCCAGAACTTCCGCGGCTAAGCGACCCGCAACGCGCATCTTTTCAATTTCTACGGCATTCTTGATTTTTATAGACATCGGCTTTCTCTACTGACTTGTGAGCACACAAGGTGCTAGTGGCGCTATTGTAACAATGGACAGATGAAGCGCAAGAAAACACTCAGTGTTGAGCCAGAAACGACAAGTAAACACGCCATGGCTCATCGCTTGGTAACGAATTTTTTCTAGCCAAACTAAGGCAAAATATGGTATAAAGCGCGCCGGAATCTGGGTCCTTATTCTCCTTCTCGGCGAAAAGGATTGAGAACCACAAACCTAATTGTTTAAATCACACACATTCCGACACGTGTTCCGGGGTGCTCCAAATAAGGAGTCGGATATGCGGGGAATGTGGAGGCCTAACCCCATAGAGGATTTTAAAATGGCATCTGTATCAATGCGCGATATGCTGACAGCGGGCGTACACTTCGGTCACCAAACTCGTTACTGGAACCCAAAAATGAAGCAATTCATTTTCGGTGCTCGTAACCGCGTTCACATCATCAACCTAGAAAAAACTGTACCTATGTTCAACGAAGCTCTAGCTGAGCTAGCAAAAGTTGGCGAGAAAAAAGGTAAAGTTCTGTTCGTAGGTACTAAGCGCGCTGCATCTGAGTCTGTTAAAGAAGCTGCTCTAGCAAGCAACCAATACTACGTTAACAACCGCTGGTTGGGCGGTATGCTGACTAACTGGAAAACTGTTCGTCAGTCAATCAAGCGTCTGAAAGAGCTGGAAGTTCAATCAACTGACGGTACTTTTGACAAGCTGACTAAGAAAGAAGCTCTAATGCGCACTCGCGAAATGGAGAAACTGGAAAAGTCTCTTGGCGGTATCAAAGATATGGGCGGCCTGCCTGACGCTCTGTTCGTAATCGACGCAGATCACGAGCACATCGCTATCAAAGAAGCGAACAACCTAGGTATTCCAGTATTTGCTGTTGTTGATACTAACTCTAGCCCAGACGGCGTTGACTACATCATCCCAGGTAACGACGACGCGATCCGCGCTGTTCAACTGTACCTGAATGCGGCTGCTGCTTCGATCAATGAAGGTCGTAACAAAGACGCTGTTGTAGCTGAAAAAGACGGTTTCGTAGAAGCGGAATAATCTCGGCTCTGAGTGAAACTTAGGTGCTATCTGCCATAATTGTGCAGCATAGACCAAGTTATAGTTAGCATTGGGGGCCGATATGTAGGCCCTCAATTTTTACCCAATCCAGAATTAACTGAGGAATAGAGAATGGCTGTTACTGCTGCTCTAGTAAAAGAACTGCGCGAGCGTACTGGCGCAGGTATGATGGAATGTAAGAAAGCCCTTGTTGAAACTAACGGTGACATCGAGTTGGCGATCGAGAACATGCGTAAGAGTGGTGCTGCTAAAGCTGCTAAAAAAGCTGGCAACATCGCTGCTGAAGGCACCATCATTATCAAAGAAGGCGAAGGCGTTGCGGCTCTGGTTGAAGTAAACTGCCAAACTGACTTCGTAGCAAAAGACGGTAGCTTCGTAGCATTTGCTAACCAAGTTGCTGACGCTGCTGTAGCTTCTAAAGCCTCTGTAGAAGAACTACAAGCGCAATTCGAAGAAGTTCGTGTTGCTCTAGTTGCGAAAATTGGTGAGAACATCAACATCCGTCGCGTTCAGTACGTTGAAGGCGTAACTCTGGCTACTTACCGTCACGGCGACCGTATCGGTGTAGTAGTTGCAGGTTCTGCTGATGCAGAAACACTGAAGCACGTTGCAATGCACGTTGCTGCTTCTCGTCCTGAATTCCTGACACCAGACGACGTTCCTGCTGAAGTTGTTGCGAAAGAGCGTGAAGTTCAAGTTGGTATCGCAATGAACGAAGGCAAGCCAAAAGAAATCGCAGAGAAAATGGTTGAAGGCCGTATGAAGAAATTCACTGGCGAAGTTTCTCTGACTGGTCAACCATTCGTAATGGAACCAAAGAAAACTGTTGGCGAAATTCTTGCTGAGAAAGGCATCACTGTTTCTGCATTCGTTCGTCTAGAAGTAGGTGAAGGTATCGAGAAACAAGAAGGCCTGAGCTTTGCTGAAGAAGTAGCACTGGTGCAAAAAGGTTAATCCTAGCGCGATTGCTCAAAAAAAGACCGTGGCTATGGCTGCGGTCTTTTCACGACTAAAGCGGCGATTAGCCGTGATGAATAGATTTAAGCCCAGCACTCAAATCTATTCATGACTGTTAATCCTCAACTCTCTTTGGAAGGTAACTCCCATGACTACGAACCCTAAACCAGCTTATCAACGTATTTTGTTAAAACTAAGTGGTGAAGCGCTACAAGGCACTGAAGGTTTTGGTATTGATCCAACGGTACTTGATCGTATGGCTCAAGAAGTAAAAGAACTGGTTGAGCTAGGCGTGCAAGTGGGCGTAGTGATTGGCGGGGGTAACCTGTTCCGTGGTGCTGGTCTCGCAAAGGCTGGCATGAACCGTGTTGTGGGTGATCATATGGGGATGTTGGCAACCGTTATGAACGGCTTGGCGATGCGTGATGCTCTGCACCGTGCTTATGTTAACGCTCGTCTGATGTCGGCAATCCCTCTTAATGGCGTATGTGATGATTACAGCTGGTCTGATGCGATTCGTGAATTGCGTCAAGGCCGAGTGGTAATTTTTGCTGCAGGTACAGGTAACCCATTCTTTACTACGGACTCTGCAGCGTGTCTGCGTGGTATCGAAATCGAAGCTGACGTGGTTCTCAAAGCGACGAAAGTTGATGGGGTATACAGTGCTGACCCGGTAGCCAACCCTGATGCACAACTGTATGATAAGCTTGCTTACAACGATGTGCTTGAGAAAGAACTGAAAGTGATGGATTTGGCGGCATTTACACTGGCTCGTGACCATAAAATGCCAATTCGTGTATTTAACATGAATAAGCCAGGCGCACTTCGTCGTGTCGTTATGGGTGAGGCTGAAGGTACACTGATCAGCGATGCGCAGTGATCGGTCTCGAAACCAAACGCTCTCGAAACGAAAACAAGAATTAAGGTGATATTGTGATTAATGAGATCAAAAAAGATGCGCAAGAGCGTATGGAGAAAAGTGTTGAAGCACTGAAGAATGGCTTGTCAAAGATCCGTACTGGCCGTGCTCACCCAAGTCTATTGACTGGGATTTCTGTTGACTACTACGGCGCTCCAACTCCACTTAATCAGGTTGCTAACGTGATTGCAGAAGATGCACGTACATTAGCGATCACCGTGTTCGATCGCGATTTAACTCAAAAAGTTGAAAAGGCGATCCTGATGTCTGATCTAGGTCTAAATCCAATGTCAGCAGGCACCATTATTCGTGTGCCTCTGCCTCCGCTGACGGAAGAACGTCGTCGTGATCTGGTAAAAATCGTGCGTGGTGAAGCAGAAGGTGGTCGTGTTGCTGTGCGTAACATTCGTCGTGATGCAAATAACGATCTGAAAGGCTTGCTGAAAGACAAAGAGATTTCAGAAGATGATGAGCGTCGTGCACAAGAAGACATTCAAAAACTGACAGATGCTGCCGTAAAGAAGATCGATGACGTACTTGCAGCAAAAGAAAAAGAGTTGATGGAAGTTTAATTCCACTGACTTACTGAATAAAACGCTGTGCTCACAGTACGGCGTTTTATGCTAATCTTGCGCCTCTTTATTTATTCGTTGTGTTTCTTATGCAGAATCTGTCCATTTCCCCAGACATATTGCCAAAGCACATTGCCGTTATTATGGATGGCAACGGGCGCTGGGCAAAAGCACAGGGAAAACCGCGAGTGTTCGGCCATAAAAATGGTGTCGCTGCGGTTCGTAAAACTATCTCAACCTCTGCACGCCTTGGTATTAAAGCCGTTACTTTGTTTGCTTTTAGTAGTGAGAATTGGCGTCGTCCTGAAGAGGAGGTAGGGGTGTTGATGGAGCTATTTATTACTGTTCTTTCAACCGAAATTAAAAAATTGCATAAAAATAATCTTCGTCTGCGGGTGATTGGCGATAAAAGCCGTTTTAGTGAGCGCTTGCAATCGAAAATAGCCCAAGCAGAAGAGTTAACCGCCAGCAATACAGGGATGGTGGTGAATATTGCAGCGAATTATGGTGGTCAGTGGGACATTTTGCAAGCTACGAAGGCTTTGGCTGAAAAAGCTAAGCATGGTGAGCTACAACCCACAGATATTGATGAAGCGATGTTCAAACAACATTTGACCATGGCTGATCTGCCAGAGGTAGACTTACTGATCCGCACGAGCGGAGAGTGTCGTATTAGCAATTTTATGTTATGGCAACTTGCCTACGCCGAAATGTATTTTACTCCAGTCTTCTGGCCTGAGTTCGATGAAAATTGCCTGATTGAAGCTGTGACTTGGTTTGTTAATCGTGAACGCCGTTTCGGCTGCACTGGTGAACAAATCAAGGCATTGATGGAAAACTAAATATAGGACTTCTCAATTTGAAGCAGCGAATTATTACAGCGCTTATTTTGGCACCTTTGGTGATCCTTGGTATCCTTTATCTGCCTTTCACTTGGTTTATGTTGGCACTCGCAGTAGTGGCCTTACTCGGATTCTGGGAATGGACTCAGTTCGTTAACCAACCATCACGCATGTTAGCCATGATTCCCGCCTTATTGGTTGGTGGTGTCAGTGTCGCTTTGATCGACTTTCAATTTCCGGCTATCAGCAATATGAATACGGCGCATTTTGTTGTGCTGGGTATAGGTAGCCTTTGGTGGCTAGTCTCAAGTGGACTGGCGATCACTTATCCGCGCTCGCGTCCATTATGGGAACACTCCAGCACCGTTCGCCACCTGTTTGGCCTGTTCACGCTGCTGCCTTTCTTCTGGAGTGTGCTGTTTTTACGTGCCAATACTTATCTTTCTGATCCTTTTTATGGTGCGAAACTTGTGTTGTTTGTCTGCTTTCTGGTTTGGGCCGCAGACAGTGGTGCCTATTTTGTTGGAAAAAGTTTAGGTAAACACAAAATGGCTCCAGCAGTTAGCCCCAATAAAACTATTGAAGGTCTTGTTGGTGGTATTGCTACGGCCATGTTGGTTGGTTATTGGGTGGCAGAGTGGTTTGGGATTCAATTTAGCTCAATGCTTACTATGCTACTGATTATTTTGGTTACGGTCGTCATTTCAGTGTTGGGCGATTTGGTCGAAAGTATGTTTAAGCGCGTATCTGGCATCAAAGACAGCAGTAATATTATTCCAGGACATGGCGGTATTTTGGATCGCATTGATAGCCTTACGGCCGCTTTTCCTGTGTTTGCGCTTCTCTATTTCTTGTTTTAATCCTCAGGCTGTCTCGGCAGCCTGTTGTGAATAACAGTGGTTTCATTATGCGTAAATTAACCATTTTAGGTGCCACCGGTTCAATTGGAGCCAGTACCCTTAAGGTAATTGCCCAAAATCCACAGCAATTCTCGATTGTGGCTTTAGTTGCTGGGGGCAATGTAGTCAAAATGCACCAGCTTTGCCAGCAGTGGCAGCCCAAGTATGCGGTCATGTCAACAGCGCAGGCTGCGGAAGAATTGCAGAATTTGCTTAAAAATCAAGGTGTAAAAACGGAAGTTTTATACGGTGAACAGGCAATGTGCCAAGTTGCTGCATTAGATGAAGTCGATACTGTAATGGCAGCAATTGTTGGTGCGGCGGGTTTGTTACCGACCATGGCAGCAGTGAAGGCTGGTAAACGGGTACTACTAGCGAACAAAGAAGCATTAGTGATGTCGGGGCAGCTGTTTATAGATGCTGTCGCACAATCTGGCGCAGAATTGATGCCGGTAGATAGCGAACATAATGCCATTTTTCAATGCCTGCCGAGTGAAATCCAAACTCAACTTGGGCGTTGTAATTTACAGCAGCACGGTATCAGTCATATTTTACTGACAGGATCGGGCGGACCATTTCGCTATAGTGATCTTGCAACCTTAGATTCAGTTACACCAGAACAGGCTATTGCTCATCCAAACTGGTCTATGGGGCCCAAAATTTCCGTTGACTCAGCCACTATGATGAATAAAGGTCTCGAATATATCGAGGCCAAGTGGTTGTTTAACACCTCTCGTGAGCAGCTTAAGGTGCTTATCCACCCACAATCCGTGATCCATTCTATGGTGCAATACAAAGATGGTTCTGTGATGGCTCAGTTGGGTGAACCGGATATGGCAACGCCTATCTCTTACGCAATGGCTTATCCTGAGAGAGTTGCCGCCGGAGTTCCAGCATTGGATTTCACGCGTTTGCAGCAGTTGACGTTTATGGATGTGGATTTCGCGCGTTATCCTTGTTTGCAGCTTGCGATGGATGCGTGTTTTCTTGGTCAGCACGCGACCACCTCACTCAATGCGGCAAATGAAGTGGCGGTAGATGCCTTTTTAAAACAGAGAATATGTTTTACTGACATCGCATTGGTCAATGAACAAGTGCTATCTAAGGTCTGTGCGACCAATACTCAGTTACATTGCTGCGACTTGGAAAGCCTGCTTGAGCTAGATACAATGGCTCGCCATTTTGCCCATCAAGTACTAAAAGAGCGCCAATCATGAACGAGATTGTATGGAACTTCATCGCCTTTATCATTGCGCTGGGAATTTTAGTCGCCGTGCATGAGTTTGGGCACTTCTGGGTTGCGAGACGCTGTGGCGTCAAAGTCGAAAAATTTTCGATTGGTTTTGGTAAATCCATCTGGAAACGTATTGGCCGTGATGGTACGGAATACAGCATTTCAATGATCCCACTTGGTGGTTACGTGAAGATGCTTGATGGCCGAGTGGATGATGTTCCGGCCGAGCAACAAGCTATGGCGTTTGACAAGCAGTCGTTGTGGAAACGATCAGCTATTGTCAGTGCGGGTCCTATCTTCAATTTCCTCTTTGCTGTCTTTGCCTATTGGCTGATGTTTATGATCGGCGTTCCTGCGGTGAAACCTGTGATTGGAGAAGTAACGCCTTATTCGATTGCCGCTCAAGCAGGATTAGCATCAGGCATGGAAATTAAGGCGGTTTCAGGCGTGAATACACCCGATTGGGAATCGGTCAACATGGGCCTGATTGGTCATATTGGAGACGATAGTCTTACTTTGACGGTTTCCTCCTCAGAAGGTGTTGGACTCGACGAAATTAAAACAATAAATCTGCGTAATTGGAACTTTGACCCAGAAACTGAGTCTGCTATGAGGGCGTTGGGTTTTAAACCTTTCACACCAACCATTTCGAATCAATTAGCTAATGTAACTGCACAAGGTGCAGGTGAACGTTCTGGGCTACAAGTTGGCGATACTGTGCTGCAAATCAACCAGCAAGTGATCGATGATTGGCAGCAGGTGGTGAATGCCATTCAAAGCCATCCGAATACGCCTATCACAGTATTGGTTGAGCGAGCTGGGCAACAAGTTGAGATCTCGTTAACACCGGATAGTCGTGAGCTTTCGCAAGGAAAATTGATTGGTTTTGCGGGAATCGCTCCAAAAGTCGCAGAATGGCCGCAAAGTTATCGATTTGAAATGCAATTTGGTGTATTTGAGTCGCTTGGTAAAGCGGTGGAAAAAAGCGGTCAGGTGATTGACCTGACGGTTAGCATGTTAAAGAAACTGCTAGTCGGTGATGTGGGCCTCAATAATCTCAGTGGGCCTATTTCGATTGCCAAAGGCGCTGGTGCGACAGCAGATTATGGGTTCGTTTACTTTTTGGGCTTTTTGGCTCTGATAAGTATCAACTTAGGCATTATCAATTTAGTACCGCTGCCGATGCTTGATGGTGGTCATCTACTGTTTTTTATGATTGAAGCGGTAATTCGTCGCCCTGTACCGGAAAAAGTACAGGAAATGGGTTACCGGATTGGTGGTGCCATCATTTTCTCTTTAATGGCCGTGGCAATCTTTAACGATTTTACTCGCCTGTGATTGATAAACATTAGGCAAGCGTTGCAGTAAGGAAGAACTCAAAACAATATGGCAATGAAACAAATTCTGCTCGCGACACTGCTCGCTACTAGCGTGTCTGCGAATGGTGCCGAAAAATTCGTAGTACAGGATATTCAAATTCAAGGTTTGCAGCGAGTTGCTTTAGGCGCTGCATTGCTGAAAATGCCTGTGCGTGT
>JBOFIW010000136.1:0-6521 GCA_051650365.1 Vibrio sp.
GTTGGGCAGCTTAGTCAAGGGGTCATAGTGGCGGTGAAATTCGACATAACCTTCGGCAACGGTGCGTTGTTCGATTTCCTTTAATAATTTGGTACTTAAATCTGCAAGAGTCTGTGTGCGTTCCGCGACTTTTTGCTCAAGCTCTTGGTTGAGTTTTCGTAATTCAGCTTTGTGGTATAGGGTTTCAAGTTGGCCTTCGATGGCATTCTGAAACCGAGAAAGTAATGAATGAACACGATCATCAAAGTGCCTTTCTTGGCTATCCAAGATACAAATGGTGCCAAAGGGGGTATCGTCTGGCCAAAACACGGGTAAGCCACAGTAACAAATCATGCCCAATTTGATATCGGGGTTTTTATCCCAATTCGGATCGCTGAGTGCGTTGGGCACATTGAGCATTTGCCGTTCTCGGATGACCGTTTCGCAATATAAACCATGTCCTAGAGCGTCTCTTGCTTTAGGAGGGTAAGGATTTCCTGTTGTTCGGCTGCTAGCGAAAACCTCAATATCATGCTCATGAACACGCATGATAAGGGAAGCGGGACACTGTGTGATGTCTGCAATGAGATCCACTATCTGTTGCCAAGACTCAAGTATGCTTTGAGGTACGTCAATTTGTTGAGTGTTGATCATCGGCATAGTTTTGTTTCACCTTTGGGTGATGTCACGAGCATTCACTTAATCAATCGTATAAATGATAGTTTTGATTATAGATGATGAATTAAAGTACACATCAAGGTGTTGAACAAAATTATCCAGTGATTTTTGGGTGGGAGATAGGATTTTCATTGATTTTTAAGTGAAAATTTTGAGTGTGAAAATTATTAACGTAAGGGAGGAGAGGTGAAGTCGACGAGGTAACCTTCATTTTTTAGTGCTTCTAAAGTTGAGGTGAGTTCGTCATCTGACATGGTTAAGCAACTGGATTTTCCGGTCATCCCATACAAAGTCTGCTGATAGTTGAGCGCAGAATAATAACCCATACGGTCTTCTAGCAGTTCTCGCATCCCGATGTGAATGAGGTCGTAACAATGGTGGCGTTGCAATTCCATAATCAAATTCCTTGAAAGAGGGTGTCACTCCAATCTTTCTTATTAAGCAAATGTGATGCCAAAGTCAGTGTTTTTCTGGATGGACCTTAAATGATAATAGGGCCTGATACGCTTGAATGACAAGTTCGGGAATTGGTTGGGGGATTTGAAAACCTAAAGCAGGATAGTCACGAATACGTTCAAAATCATCGAGCATGGCGCTGAGTACAAAATCACTGGTAAGTTCAGACGTTAAATAGTCAAAAAAACTGCCACCTGATGAGGTGACTTGTACACTTTCGATGGCATCTGGCCACTGTTTCATGAACGTTGCATAAGCGCGCCGCTCCATATAAGGCTTCTGTACCAATAAGATGCGTTGTGTTTGTTTTGGGTATCGGGCTAAGACTTGATGGCTAAACAGAATGTTTTCACCACTGTTGGTTGATTGCGTCTCTAATAAAATAGCCTGCTCAGGTACTCCTGCTTCTTTAGCGATAGCGGCAAAAGTTGCTGCTTCGGTGTCTTGAAATACTCCCCGAGTAAAGCGGCCAAGTCCGCCGGAAAACAATACATAAGGTGCAATGCCTTGGTGGTAAAGTTTTGCCGCATGTTCAGCCACACGCACATCATTGCTTCCCAATACTAAAATGACATCGGCTGCTTCAAGTTGTTGATGAAGTTGTAAGTAATGCCATAGGGTTTCAATATGTTGATATAAGTGCTTACTCATAACCTTGTAGAGCCTCTCGTGTATGGCTGAAATGAAAACGGTAACCGGCTGCCAATAATTTGTCGCATAAGATGTGTTTGTCTTCGGTATCACAAACGGTAGGCAGGGATGTATGACTGCCTACGGCGTCCAAAGCGGCTTGGTAAAATTCGGCTTTACTGACGGTGTTGGGGGTTGTGGCATTCACGATCGAGTTGGGGAGATGTTCCAGAGCAAAGTGCACAATACCAATGGCATCGTATAGATGCAGCATATTGGCAGGAGCCAGTCGACTGACTTGGGGCATTTTGCTGACAAAACGTGACGGATGGCGTTTGGGGCCAATTAAACCACTGCAACGTACAATGGTGTAATCCATTCCTGAAGTAAGTACATGTTGCTCTGCTTTCAACAAAGTTCGAGCTTTCAGGTCAAACGCCGAGTTATCAAGAGCGAGGGCTAAAGAAGCATCTTGCTCATTCATTGGTTTAGCGATACCGGGATACACAGAGGTAGAACTGATCATTATGAGTTTTTGAATGTTGGCTTGTTTGGCTTGAGTGATCAATAGCTGCCAATGGGTGGCATACTGCTCGCCATTACCTTGACGAAACCCTGGGGGGAAACAGCCAATCAAGGTATCGCATTGTCGCTCAAGTAAAGCGTCACTTAAACCATCGGGTTGATCCAGTTGGCACACAAAGCTTTCTAGCCCTTGCGCCTGAACTGCTTTACTTCCTTCGAGGGTTGTGCGTGTTGCATACACAGTATGACCTTGTTGTTTAAGCCATTGTGCGAGTGGTAAACCCAGCCAACCAGCACCAATTATCGCCACTCTGTTCATGAGTTCATCCTTTATAAATAAGAGCGAATGAGGTTGCTACCGTAACACAGTTGAACTTGGGGGATAAAGGAAATGAGCGCTATACAGCGCTCATTAGGAGGGAGATTAAGCGTTTAGCACTCGCAATACTCGGTCTGCGTGTTCGGCGATTTCAATGCCCTCGTCGGTGAGGTAGCCGCCATCAGGTTGAGTACATAGCCCTTTGTTATATAAACGAGCTACCGCTGCCTGTACTGCTTCAGAAGCATCGTGGTGTACTTTGATGCCAGTGGCAGCACTGCTTAAATCAAATTGCAGCAGTAAATTAAGCTCGTCGATATGCTGTTGAGTGAATTTCATGACGGATTACCTTTTCAAGCTATTGTTGTCGCCACAATAGGCTGTGCTGAGGCAACAAGCAACGTTAGGCGAGCAGAAGTGTTAGCTTCACCCGATCTGGCGTTTTTTTCAGCGTGAGGTTGAGATCATTTGGTTGCGATAAGGTGGAAAAATCGTTGAGTGAAGAGTTTATCGCTCTCGCCATAAACATTTTTCGTGAACATGACAAATAGCCCTTGAACTCAAAGGTAAATAGAGCGATTATCCGCCACCTCTTCCGTTGTGTGTCAAAATGTAACAAGCTCATGGATCATAACCAATTCGATTCTCTTCTTCCTCCCCAAATGGCAGAACGTGCTGCGATTACGGGTGAGGGCAAAGCCAAAAAAGCCGCATACAAATCTTTCTTACTTGCAATTTCAGCAGGTATTCAAATTGGTATTGCTTTTGTTTTCTATACCGTAGTGACGACCGGTGGGCATGATATGCCTTATGGAGTGACTAAGCTGCTTGGTGGTTTGGCTTTTAGTTTAGGTTTAATTCTTGTGGTCATTACGGGTGGTGAATTATTCACTAGTTCGGTGTTAATTTTGGTGGCTAAAGCGAGTGGCAAAATCTCGTGGAAAGAATTGGTGCGGAACTGGACTGTCGTTTACTTCGGTAACCTATGCGGCTCGATCATCTTGGTGTTTATCATGCTCGCCACACGCCAGTTTATGGAAGATGGTGGCCAGCTTGGTTTAAATGCGATGGCGATTTCCCAGCACAAATTGCATCACACCTTTTTACAAGCTTTTGCACTTGGTCTGATGTGTAACATTCTGGTTTGTTTAGCCGTATGGATGACCTTCAGTGCTCGCTCATTGACCGATAAAGTGATGGTTCTGATCCTGCCGGTGGCCATGTTTGTCTCTTCTGGTTTTGAGCACTGCATTGCTAATATGTTCCAAGTACCGATGGCGATTGGGATTAAGTATTTTGCTCCAGAGAGTTTTTGGGCGATGACTGGTGCGAATATCGCTAACTATACCGATCTCAACTTCGTCAACTTCATTGTCAATAACCTAATCCCTGTGACGCTTGGTAATATTGTTGGTGGTGGGGTATTTGTGGGAATGTGGTACTGGCTTATTTATCTCAAAGATTGATGCAACTGCACGAGCTATAACACTGCGTTTTTTGACTATCCCTGAGCATTGCTCGGGGATTTTTTTATCTCTCTTTTCACTGTCTAATCAGGGAGTAAATAGATGTGGTTTATGGCGAAAATTGCTTTTGGATTACGATGGCCTTATCCACATTTTCTGTGGATAACTTAGAGTAAACGCCGTGTGTAACCTTATCGGGTCGAGTTTGCGAAGAAAAGAATTGTATAGCTTGTACTATTTAAGAGCGTTCTGAATCATCAGAGGATGAATGTAATGGCTAAAGATCTGTTTCATCATTAAGAAAAGTCACTAACTTTGCGGTGTGTTTGATTCGTTCCTACTGTCCGGCTGAAAAAGTGATGATTATCAAAATGGTTACAATCCATTAGCAATTTGGCCCTGGTAAATTTTACATAGTATGGGCATTTTTGCCGTCAGCCAGAAATCATCACATGGGTAAATGTTTATTGTTTGTTTTAATTTAACACTCTAAAAACAATATTAATTTGTCATAAATGTTCACATTTTTTCATCAAGATTTTTAATCGAACACAACTCCGTTCTAACTCAAAAAAGTGTTGGATAACAAGGCCTGCAATGCGTATTTCGATTGAACCCTATTAATCGTATGGTCTAACATCTGACGTAATTAAACTTGATTTGTGGGGACTCTGAGAACAGGGTTCACAAAAAATCCAGCAAATAGAGTAGGCAAATGTATGAGTGATGTTAATAAAGTTGAAGGCGTTGAAAAGCGCTCTCTGGAGTGGAAGTCATTCCTCTTCATCACTGTGGTTCTTTTTCCCATCTTAAGCGTGGCTTTCGTTGGTGGATATGGATTCATTGTGTGGATGCTGCAAATGTTCGTGTTTGGTCCTCCGGGCGTGCATGGCGGTTTTTAACCACCACCATTTCTACTGTTGAATGACTTAAGTTAAGAGAAGAAAGTATGAAATCTTTAATTCTGAAAATGTGGCGCACGATGACGCGTCCGGCAGTGCACATCAGTTTAGGTGTGCTGACTCTCGGTGGCTTTATTGCTGGTGTGATTTTCTGGGGTGGTTTTAATACGGCTTTAGAAGCCACCAACACCGAAGAGTTCTGTATCAGCTGCCACACTATGCGTGACAACGTATATCAAGAGCTGCAAACCACAGTGCACTGGAAAAACCATTCAGGTGTGCGTGCTACTTGTCCTGATTGTCACGTTCCACATGAGTGGACGGCGAAAATCGCACGTAAGATGCAAGCCTCTAAAGAAGTATTTGCCCAAATTTTTGGTGACTTAGGGACACCTGAGAAGTTTGAAGAGCGCCGTATTGAGCTGGCCAAACATGAATGGGATCGTTTTTCTGCGAACAAATCTCTTGAGTGTAAAAACTGCCATAACTACGACTCGATGGATTTTGAACAAATGTCACCTACCGCTCGTATTCAAATGAAGCAAGCGGCAGAGCGCGATCAAAGCTGTATCGACTGCCACAAAGGCATTGCACATCGCTTGCCTAAAAATATGGACAGTTCAAGTGGCCTGATTGGTGAGCTTGAAGGTATGGCTTCTAATACGAAATATGCAGATGGTGAAACCTTAGTCAGCGTTCGTTTCCTCCCGGTGTACGAAGATGAACAAGGCAAAGTCGAAGCTGGTTTGCTCAATCCTGCGTCTGAAGTGAAAGTGTTGGCTGAAAAAGGCAACATGATGCAAGTGGAGATTAACGGCTGGCGTAAATCGAAAGGCTTTGGTCGTGTGATTCAAGAAGACTTTGGTATGAACATCGCCGTGGCTTCGCTGCTGAAAGATGCTGCACTGTCGGATGCGATTGTGACTACTGGCGAGCAGAAGGTTGATGATTTGACTGGTCTGCCATGGGAACAAGTGAGCGCGAAAGTGTGGATGAAAAAAGAAGCCATGCTGAACGACATCAACCCTGTTTGGGAAAAAGCACGTGAAGCGTACAAAACCAACTGTTCTGTATGTCACACCCAACCTGATGAAGCGCACTTTGATGCGAACACTTGGCCTGGCATGTTCGACGGTATGTTGGCATTCGTCAACTTCGATACCGACAGTGAAGCGCTGGTATTGAAGTACCTGCAAAAACACTCTTCAGATTTCGCTGAAGGCCATCACTAAGCAACGTCATACGGAGTCATAACATGGCGATTACACGAAGAAGTTTTCTGAAAGGTGTTGCAACCACCAGTGCGGCGTCGATCATTGGCCCAAGCCTACTGACCTCAGTTTCTGCCCAAGCGGCAGAAACTACGGGAACTTGGAAAGTATCCGGTTCTCACTGGGGCGCATTCCGCGCCCACATCTATGGCGGTAAGGTCCAAGAGCTTAAAGCGTTGGAGTTGGATACTCACCCAACGGAAATGCTAAATGGTATTCAAGGTATTCTGTACAGCCCATCTCGTGTGCGTTACCCAATGGTACGCCTCGACTGGCTGAAAAAGCACAAATACAG
>JBOFIW010000137.1:0-5943 GCA_051650365.1 Vibrio sp.
GAATTCCAGAGTGCGCACGACTGCATCACCGATGATGGTTGAACGCAAGTGACCTACGTGCATCTCTTTTGCTACGTTAGGAGCAGAGTAGTCAGCCACGATGGTTTTTGGAGCTTCTTGAGCAACGCCAAGGCGTTCATCCGCCAGTGCTGCTTCTGCTTGTGCAGCTAAGAAATCTTCGCTTAAAAAGATATTGATAAAGCCAGGGCCTGCGATTTCAGTTTTACTCGCAATGCCTTCTAGGTTGAGAACATCCAAGACTTTTTGTGCAAATTCTCGAGGATTGGTACCCAACTGTTTGGCTGCACCCATAATGCCATTCGCTTGGTAGTCACCAAATTGTGCTTTTGCTGATTGACGAACCAGAGCAGGGGTGCCTGCTGGTGCGCCTGCGGCTTCGATAGCCTGAGAAACTCGATCATTGATCAGTGCTTGGATATTCACACGCTTACCCTTCAATTCAAGGAAATAGGTAGGAATGCCATCATTTAGGGAGTGAGGCATGTCACAATAACATTAGTTAATTGGCGGCCATGATAACAATATTCAGCTTATCCACCTAGGGAGAAACGCAGGAAATTTTCACCTTTTTCCGTCAATCTTGGTAGTATCGCGCTCAAACAGGCATTTTAAGGCGATCAGATGCAACAACAACTTTGTGAGACAGGGCTTGCCCCGGAACAACTGCTCGGAAAACTTGACACATTCATCGCAAAAATAGAGCAGTTGCTTGATCTTTTAGGCTTGGATCTGCGAG
The DNA here is from genome assembly GCA_051650365.1 of Vibrio sp. GTDB lineage: Bacteria > Pseudomonadota > Gammaproteobacteria > Enterobacterales > Vibrionaceae > Vibrio. Next base: position 758 of record JBOFIW010000137.1, read on the forward strand.
CTAACCAGCTAGACCATATTGCACTGCGAATTAATGAACAAGAGTTGGCGCAAGAAGCACATCAGGCTTGGCTGGCCTATGGTGAAGAAATCTCTTGCGCGCAGATTAATGGCCGTCCAATTATCGTGATTCGTTTTAATGAGCCGCTGAGTTCTAGCCATTGGCAGATTGAGTGCCTCGAATTGCCTTACCCTGCGTTGGGCAAGACCTATCCAGAGCAGAGTTGGGAACACGTTGAGTTTGTGATTTCGTCACAGGCGCAGAGTGCGCAAGCCTTCTGCGATGAACTAAAAGCACATTACCCGTTGCTTGCAGCAAAATGGGATGAACTTGCTAAACAAGGCATCAAAGTAAAGCTTTCGAGCCCACAAGGTGAAGGCGAACGCTTAGCCAATCCAACGGTTGCGTTTCAGTGGCAAGGGGTGTGCATTAAACTGCATCCACACCCGTTACAAACTATTGTTGAGTCGGAAAGAGCTTAATCTTTTAACCGATATCGTAAGCTTTCGGACGTAGTTGAAATTCCTCTACTGAGCCGATTTCCTGGCCAAGTTGCAGGGCGGGCGAATCGTGATGTGCTCGCCCTTGTGTATGCATGATCAAACGGTGAGCCGTTCTTGGTTTGAGTTCGTTGACCACAAAGCGAATCATGTCTGTACGGCTCAGGTTTTTGAGCTCTTCAAGGACCTTCTCTCGTTGATCAAAATCGGTATCTTTATTACCAATCGCAACCCATAAGCGTTGTGCTCGCACGCGCAAAGTTGGGTCTGGTGCCGATATTTGATTCCACAAACCGCGCTTACTGCTGTGCCATTGATATTCGTTCAATTCAAGCAGCACCATGTATAAGGCATTCAAGAATTCATCAATCGCGCGGATCAATTCACTCGGCGGAGCTGAAGGCGATTGAACATACAGAATCAATCCTGGGTGACGGTTGAGCGGCATATTACCGGTTCCCACCATATAGCCAAGCTGTTGTTTTGTGCGGATTTCGTGGAAGAAAGTTGCTGACATCAAGTGATTGGCAAGGGAATACAGTGCAATGCTGCGTGGGCTGATCTCTTCGCATTGGTAATACACCACAATCGCAGAGTCATCCTGCTGACACTGAACTTCGCGTTGAAAAGTCCCACTTTTGCCGAGCATGACGAGTGGGCGAAGTGATTCTTCATAAGTTTGATTTTTCACTCGCAGGGCATCTTTTAACACTTCTGCCATCTTTTGTGCTTCAGCCGCAGGCCAGTCACCATAAACAAACATTTCAACGTGCAGTTGCGACAAGATGGCATCAACAAAATCCGCCAATTCTTCCACTTGCACATCTTCAATGGCTGCCAGCAAATCGGCATAAGGTGGGTTATTGGGTTGCAGTAACCCAGTCATCGCATTAAACAGTTGGGAAATCGGCTTGTCGTGCGCGGCATTGCGCCAGTTGCGGATTATCTGCTGTTTGATGGTCGCAAAACGTTTATGCTGAAAATCACGTTGGGCAAATTTATGTAAAATCACTTCCATCAATTGTGGAAGTTTCTGGCTAAAGCCAGAAAGCGTCAGAGTCACGCCACCTTGATGTGCATACAGGTTGTAGCCCATCCCAGCGATTTCCGCTTGATAGGTTTCTTTGGCGAGGGCATCCAAAAACATCTCGACACACAGGCGAGTCATTACGATGTTGCGACAGTTAGCCACCGCGTGTGGGCTGTCGATGGCGATGTAAATCACCCCTTTGGGGACATTAAATTCCGTATCCTGTTGATGCCAAAGTTTGAAGCCGGGTAGGTCTTGTAGTACTTGCGGTAGTTTACTGTCTTCTTTGATTTTAGAAGGATCAAGATCGTAACAGATAAACGGATTCGGCTCAGGTAAGGAGAGTGGTAAATCTAAGGGCTGGTGGAACATATGCAGTTGCTCAGTGCTGAAAGGCTGCACTGAGTAAGGTGTAAAGTACCATTGCGCCGCTTTATCAAAGTCTTCATCCTTGGCAATCAAGGTTGCACGCAGGTTGTCTGGGGTCAGGTAGCTCAGAATATGTTTAAGTAGCGGCTCATCATAACCTGCCATCATGTAGTCCCCATAAGCGGTATCTTCAGGGGCATAGTGCTGCATATTTACCACTAGGTGGCTTACCATATCCAGAGGGCGTTGTGTTTCTTGAAAACGAAAAGCGGATTCAAGCACGGCGCGTTTTTCTTGATAACGCCATTCCTGCAATCCTTGAGTCGCGATCAGTTCCAGCGTTTGGAATAAGCTTTGAATGATCTCATCAACATGTTCTAACCCCTCAGGGGTGAGCACACAACTGACCGCAAACTCACGGTAGTTACTGCCACTGACACCGCCACCGGCAGAGAGGGTAGTGATCCAGCCTTTATCTTTCAGTGCTTCTAGCAAGCTGCCTTCACCCTCGTAGCCGATAAGATGCGCGAAGTAGGAGAGCGGTTTCTTCTGGTAATAACTTTCTGTACTTGGCATCGGGAAAGCCAGTATTAGCTTGCGGATCTCTTTGAGTGGCTCAACACGGATAAGAATTCCGGTGTGTTCTTTGCACACAAATGGTGGCAAAGGTGTGATGTCGCGATGTGGATTAGGAATTGCGGCGAAATACGTTTCAGCCCACTCTTCAAGCTCATCAAAACTTTGTGAACCAATTAAGGCTAAAGTCATCAGCTCGGCAGAGTAATGTGATTGATAGAATTCGATAATTTCATCACGAATGGAGCTGTTTTCACGATCTCCCAAAGTGTGCTGATTCCCGACAGAGAATTTGCTAAACGGATGCTGTGGGTTAATGGTTTCTTTTTGCACTTGATAGAGTCGTCGTGATTCATCTTTTATTTTTAGTTTGTATTCAGAATCAACGGCTTGTCGTTCTTTTTCAAGCGCCTCAGCGTTAAAAAGTGGTGCGATAAAAAATTGGCTGAATCGGCCAAGAGTTTTGGCAAAAGCGTTAGGTAGCACATCGAAAAAAAAGCAAGTGTGTTCTGTGCCTGTCCAAGCATTGTTCGACCCACCATGCTGACTAATAAAAGTTTGAAATTCTCCAACTTTCGGGTATTTTTCTGTGCCCAAAAACAGCATGTGCTCAAGATAGTGCGCTAAACCTTGACGCTCAATGGGATCATCAAAGTGCCCGACATTGACTGCTAAAGCAGCAGCGCATTTGGGGACTTCAGGGTTTTGGATGAGTAACGTGCGCAAGCCATTGCTCAAAGTAACATAGCGGTACTGGTGAGTGTCATTAGGGCTGATATGCACAGCATTTCTCCGAGTTGATAGGGTCATAGACGAGTCACTGAATACCCAGTGGACGTATCGTACTATTATTATTCTTGTCAGTTTAGTCTGTCGCTCGGCTTTTTAATAGACTGTTAACGAAGTCGAAGTCTTTACCCTGACTGCTGTTATAATCAAAAAAACAAGCAGCTTAAGACTGCATAGCGTAGGTAGTGTACATGAAGATTTTTATTATGCGTCATGGTGAAGCGCAGCAATTTGCTTCTAGCGATGCAGAGCGAATGTTAACAGAACGAGGTCGGAATGAATCTGAAGCTGTGGCGCGAGCTTGTGTTAGCCAGAGAGGCGTGGAACAGTTTGATCTCGTGTTGGTCAGCCCCTACTTACGAGCTCAGCAAACGTGGCAATTATTAGCGGAACATTTTTCAGCTCATAAAGTAGAAACCTGTGATGGTATTACTCCTTATGGGCAATCTGATCGTGTTTTTGACTATCTTTCTGCCTTAATCGACGTTGAGCAGCTTGAATCACTATTGTTGGTTTCTCATTTACCTTTGGTGGGCTATTTAGTGTCTGAGTTTGTCGATGGAATGATTCCTCCTATGTTCCCAACCTCAGGCATGATCTGCATCGACTACGACCCCACAACGCAAACTGGGAAGCCTTTATGGAATGTGCATCCCTAAACTGTATACGGAACCAGTCTTAAATAATGGGAGCCTTTGTGGCTCCCATTGTGTTTAAGGTTATGTTTTAACAGTCATTATTGAGTGGTGCGCATTGCCATAAAATTGACGTATGTCTTGGACTAAAAATTGCATTATATGTTTTTGCATTTTTACTGTTTCTATTGATGTTCCGATTAACCATAAAGTGACAACCAGAAATCTATGAAGTTTACTCTTCCATTTGCGGACAAATTACCTTCCATCCCACAACGCAGCATGCCTGCTATTGGTGCTCCGGTCATGGTGTTGGCGGCATTGGCGATGGTTGTCCTCCCTATACCGGCATTTTTGCTCGATTTATTCTTCACCTTTAACATTGCGTTATCGCTCGTGGTGTTATTGGTTACCGTGTATACCCGCCGACCATTAGATTTTGCGGCGTTTCCAACTGTACTGTTGATCGCGACCTTGCTGCGTTTGGCACTGAACGTTGCGTCAACACGGGTAGTGTTACTGTATGGGCATGAGGGGGCTGGCGCAGCAGGTCACGTGATTGAAGCCTTTGGTAACGTAGTGATCGGTGGAAACTATGCTGTTGGTTTAGTGGTGTTCCTCATTTTGATGATCATTAACTTCATGGTTGTTACCAAAGGTGCAGGTCGTATCTCGGAAGTAAGTGCTCGCTTTACCTTGGATGCCTTGCCCGGTAAGCAAATGGCCATTGATGCTGACTTGAACGCGGGTTTGATTGATCAAGAACAAGCACGCGTGCGCCGTTTTGAAGTGACCAAAGAAGCAGACTTCTATGGTTCGATGGATGGTGCGTCAAAATTCGTTAAAGGTGATGCGATCGCTGGTATTTTAATTCTATTTATCAACATCATCGGTGGTCTAACGATCGGGATGATTCAATACGGTTTGGGTTTCAAAGAAGCTATTGAAATCTATACCTTGTTGACCATCGGTGATGGCTTAGTCGCTCAGATCCCATCGCTGCTCCTTTCCATTGGGGCGGCTATTATGGTGACGCGTCAAAATACCGATGAGGATATGGGGCAGCAGGTCATCTTCCAACTGTTTGACAACCCTAAAGCCCTAACCATCACCGCTGCTATTCTTGGGGTAATGGGAATCGTGCCAGGAATGCCACACTTTTCATTCCTATTTTTGGCTCTGTTAGCCGGAGGGGCTGCTTACTGGATGCACCGTAAGCAAAAAGCCAAAGTGCAAAATAAAAATCTGCCAGCGAAGAGTGATGTGGAAGCACCCACGCAACGTGAA
>JBOFIW010000138.1:0-9533 GCA_051650365.1 Vibrio sp.
GAAGAAAGAGAGTGCCATGTTCTCGATGAAAATCGATTTCACCAGCAGACTAATATAATGTTCCATGACAACCTTACTCCTTCGCTTCTACTTGTTCTGGTTTGAACGTACGAATCGCCCAAATCATGAAGCCGATCAGGAAGAATGCTGAAGGTGCGAGTAGCATCAGGCCGTTTGGCTGATACCAACCACCATTACTGATAAGAGGTAGAATTTCCAAACCAAACAGTTTGCCTGAGCCGAGAAGCTCACGGAAGAAACCAACCGACATCAGCACGAAACCATATCCTAAACCATTGCCAATACCATCAATGAAAGAAGGGATCGGCGCAGACTTCATCGCAAACGCTTCTGCACGGCCCATTACAATACAGTTGGTGATAATCAGACCAACGAATACCGATAGCTGCTTAGAGATATCGTACAGATATGCTTTAAGGATCTGGTCTACCACGATTACTAAAGAAGCGATAATCGCCATTTGCACGATAATACGTACACTGTTAGGAATGTGGTTACGGATCAGAGAAACGAAGAAGTTAGACAATGCAGTAACAAACATTACCGCCAACGTCATAACAAATGCCGTTTCCAGCTTAGTGGTTACCGCCAGTGCAGAACACACACCCAGAACTTGCAATGCAATCGGGTTGTTGTCCAGAACTGGTGCTAACACACTCTTTTTCAGCTCTTTTGCGCTAGACATTAGTTAAGACCTCCGTCACGAACTTTTGTCAGGAATGGACCAAAGCCCATATCACCCAACCAGAAGTCGAAGGTATTTTGTACACCATTACTGGTCAGCGTTGCGCCAGACAGACCGTCTACGCCATGCTCAGAACCTTGTGGTGCACCACCTTTGACAATCTTGATCGCAGGTTTGTGGTTTTCATCAAACAGCTTTTTACCGACCCATTGAGCACGCCAAGCTGGATTTTCAACTTCGCCACCCAGTCCAGGGGTTTCGCCTTGTTCATAGTAGGTCAAACCTGACACGGTGTTACCATCCGTTTCTACTGCTACAAACGCGTACATCATTGACCATAGGCCGTTACCATGTACAGGCAGAATCACCTTGCTAGTTTTGTCGCCGTCTTTCACGAGATAAACCACACCAACATTCGCACGACGTTGGATCTTCGCTTTATCTTGTTCCGCGGTCAGCTTGATAGATTCAGAGGCTTCTTTCGCTGCTTTACGTTGATCGTAGTTTGCTGCATCACCTTCAACAAAATCACCAGTGGTGAAGTCAACCAAACGTGGTTCAATGTTCTTATTGAACTGCTCAACGATTTGTTTGCTGCCTTTCGCTTCAATGCCTGCTACTTGCAGAATTTTGCTCTGCTTATCCAGTGCTGCATTTTCTTTTTGCTTGTCACGCAGACCGACAGCCGCTGCCGATACGATAATTGAGCACACTAAGCTCAACGCGATAACAACAAACAGCGTCTTTTTAATGCTATCGTTATTGCTTGCCATAGCGCGCTAATCTCCGCTTGATATTTCTCTCTACAACCACATGGTCAAACAATGGTGCAAATAGGTTCGCGAATAGGATCGCCAGCATCATACCTTCTGGGTACGCTGGGTTCACGACACGGATCAGCACACACATTACGCCAATCAGAATACCGTAAGCCCACTTACCACCATTGGTGAAGGAAGCTGAAACTGGATCAGTCGCCATGAAGAACATACCGAATGCAAAACCACCCAAAACAAGGTGCCAATGCCAAGGCATGTTGAACATTGCGTTGGTATCAGAGCCAATCACGTTAAACAGTGTTGACAGTAGAATCATACCAATCATCACACCGCCAATAATGCGCCATGAAGCAATGCCCATGTATACGATGAACGCCGCACCAATCATCAGTGCCAGAGTTGAAACTTCACCGATTGAACCAGGGATGTTACCGATGAAAGCATCCATCCAAGTGATAGTTTGGCCAGTCGCGTTGTTGATCAATGCACCTGCACCACCTTGTGCCCATTGGCTCAGTGCAGTTGCACCAGAGAAGCCATCCGCTGCAGTCCATACTAGGTCACCTGAAATCTGTGCTGGATAAGCAAAGAACAGGAAAGCACGGCCAGCTAACGCTGGGTTAAGGAAGTTACGGCCTGTACCACCAAATACTTCTTTAGCAACCACAACACCAAAAGTAATACCAAGTGCGGCTTGCCAAAGTGGTAGAGTTGGCGGAACAATCAGAGCAAACAGAATCGAAGTTACGAAGAAACCTTCGTTGACTTCATGCTTGCGCACCATACAGAACAACACTTCCCAGAAACCACCCACAAGAAACACAGTGGCATAAATAGGTAAGAAGTAGGTTGCCCCCAACAGCATTTTACTGCCCCAACCAGCATCGCTTGACATGGTTCCGCCAAGCATTTCGGTTAGCCAGTAGTGCCAATTGCCAGCAACAATCGCCGCTAGCTGATCACCAGAGTAAAGGTGGTTTAGTGCAGCAATGGCTTGACCACCTGCGTTGTACATACCCCAGAACATCGCTGGGAATACCGCAAGCCAAACCATGATCATGATACGCTTTAAATCAACGCTATCACGAACGTGTGAGCTTCTTTTAGTTACCAGACCTGGGGTATAGAACAGAGTTGCCGCTGCTTCATACAATGCAAACCACTTCTCGTGTTTGCCGCCTGGCTCAAAATGATGCTCGATGTCTTCAAGAAACTTTTTAAGGCCCATGGAAATTACCCTTCTTTCTCGATCTTGTCTAAGCACTCACGCAGGAGCTGACCGTACTCATATTTGCCAGGGCAAACAAAAGTACACAGTGCCAGATCTTCTTCATCTAGCTCCAGAGCACCTAAGCGAATCGCGTTGTCACTGTCACCAGCACACAGATCACGAAGCAACAAGGTTGGCTCCATATCCAATGGCATAACTTTTTCATAGTTACCGATTGGCACCATGGCACGATCGCTACCGTTAGTTGTAGTGGTCATGTTGTACACTTGACCTTTGAAAAGGTGGCCAAGGAAAGAGCGAGTAACAGAAAACTTGTTCTTACCAGGCATTGCCCAACCTAGCAGTTCTTTATCACGTCCTTCTCGCAGGACAGATACTTGCAGATGGTAACGGCCTAAATAAGCATGAGGTCCAGTGGCTTTAGTACCAGACAACACAGAACCAGAAATAATGCGCACTTCACCTGGCATGATTTCGCTATCCACCAGTTGCTCTAGCGATGCACCCAATACTGTGCGAACCAAACGAGGTTTGTTCACTACTGGGCCTGCCAAAGAAACAACACGCTGGTTGTATAGCTCACCGGTCAGGAACAATTGACCAATCGCAATCACATCCTGATAGTTAATGTTCCACGCGACATGACTTGCACTTACTGGATATAGGAAATGCATGTGTGTGCCTGCGAGGCCAGCAGGGTGGGGACCATCAAAGACATGTTCTTCTACGTTCGACTGCTGAGAGCGTGGCAAGCTAGTACCTTTTTTACAAACGTACACTTTGCCAGTTGTCAAAGCCGAAAGCACATCGAGACCTGCTACGAAGGCTTGCGATTGTTCATTGATCACTACCGTAGGCTCAGCTGCCAATGGATTGGTATCCATTGCAGTAACAAAAATGGCTTCAGAAGTGGAATCAACGGCTGGAACCTTGCTGAACGGACGAGTACGGAAAGCAGTCCAAAGACCAGACTCAACAAGCTGGGTTTTGATCGCATCACGATCCAAACTGGCTAGCTGATGGGCTTCAAACTTGTCGAATGTCACTTGGTCATCACCCGCTACTTCAATCACTACAGACTGAAGAACGCGCTTCGCACCACGATTGATTTCAACCACTTTACCGCTGACTGGTGAAGTAAATTTCACACCCGGATTCTTCTTATCTTCAAAAAGAATCTGAGCTTTTTTTACTTCATCACCTACGCGAACATGCATAGTAGGACGCATGCCAACGTACTCTTCGCCAAGCAAGGCGACTTTTTTGATGGCTTTACCATCACTAATCACCTGGGAAGGAGTTCCTGCAATAGGAAGGTCCAAACCCTTTTTTATTGTAATCATACGCACTTGCACTACTTTTATCGGGAAAAAGATTCTTTCATTGCGCAAATTCGAGGCGCACTCCGTTTGCCTTGTTCTTACAACTGAACAACGCTAGCGGAATCCTTACCTCGGTAGACACGACATTGTTAGTGTCCGTTTTAATGGTCTTAACCATTAAAACCGCAACATCCTTTTAAAAATCCCATCACAAATCATGTGGGGGATTTGTCAGGTGCTGTAGTCTAGCATCTTTTGGGAACTTGATGCCATGACCAATGCCCTGAATCACGGTTTAATTTCAAACGAATCCTGAGCGAAAGGCTAAGAAATCATCATAATTTTGAAGCATCGCACAAACTCACTAAAACCTATTTTATGTAGGACAATTTATCGTATCGGTATCGTAAAACCGACTAAAAGTCAGTCTGCCCCGCCCCATTTGTTTAAACCGTGTTAAAAAATCGTTCAAAAGACAACCAGGGTTAATAGTTGTAGCACATTTTATTGAGCATTTTTCCGTGAACCACCCAAGCACATAGGACTCTCTGGTATCTCCTGATTCTTCTGTTGCCACTCTTCAGGAGTATAGGTATGAATCGCCAAAGCGTGGATATGATTGGCTAACTCATCCGCCAAGGTTTGATTGACCAACCGGTGGCGTGCAACAAGTCGCAATCCATCGAAACACTCACTAACAATCGTGACTTTAAAGTGACTTTCTGAACCTCTTGGCACGTTGTGCATATCGCTTTCATTAAGCACTGTGAGAAATTTTGGCTGAAATTCATCATTCAGCTTCTTTTCAATAACATTTTGAATCATATTGCTTTCCTTGTTGAACACTCGTGTGTCGACAACATGACAAATTGAGGATAGACCATGGAAGGTCTGGCGTGTGGCTAAATTTCAAAAACCTAGGTTTTAGTTTGCTGTTTTATCGCCATCTGAGACAATGCGCCGTCAATTTACTAGAAACACGAGCAATATGAAAACTGAGCTTACTTTGCTTGAGCAGACGCTCACTCTTCATCGATTCCCGAAACGCAATAATGAAACTCTGCAAGCTTGGGATGCCGGCGATGAGTACCTCATCCAGCATGTTGAGCAACTAGGCCTGCCCCAAAATAGCCATGTTGTGATCATTAATGATCACTTTGGTGCCTTGAGCTGCTGGTTTGCGAAACAACATAAAGTCAGCATGATGAGTGACTCATACATTGCCCATCAAGCGACTCAAGCCAATTTGCTGCACAATCATCTTCCTATGGTGAACCTCCTTGCCACTATGGATGAAATCCCTGCCGATGCTGATGTGGTGTTATTGCAACTCCCCAAAAGTAATCGCCATTTAATTTGGATCCTCAGCCAGCTGCGCAAAGCCCTTCCGGCCAGTACGCCGATTATTGCGGTAAACAAAGCAAAGGAGATCCACACTTCTACGCTAAACCTATTTGAAAAATACTTAGGCGCGACCACAACATCATTAGCTTGGAAAAAGCACCGTTTAGTGTTCAGTTCAGCCACTGCGAATCCAATTCCTGAAGTGAGCAAAGATTGTCGCTGGAGCGTTGAGCCTTATGCTATCTCTCTCACTAATTTACCGAATGTCTATTCGGGTGAAAATTTAGATCTGGGAGCCAGATTTATCCTAGAGCATTTACCAGCAGATCCCACTCTAGAAGATTTTATTGATCTCGGCTGTGGCAACGGGGTGCTATCTGTTCGTCTTGGGCAACTGAACCCACAAGCAAAGATCACTTGTGTTGACGAAAGCTTTATGGCGACCTATTCAGCACAAAAAAACTTACACGACAATCTTGGTGAACGGGATATCCAATGTGTCGCCAACAACTGTTTAGATGGTTTTTCAGCACAAAGCAGCTCAATGATTGTGTGTAACCCCCCCTTCCATCAACAACAGACGATTACCGATCACATTGCTTGGCAGATGTTCTGTGACTCAAAGCAAGTTCTGAAAAAAGGCGGGAAATTATGGGTGATCGGCAATCGTCACCTCGGCTACGATGTAAAACTGGCAAGATTGTTTGGCAAAAGCCATGTTAGAGTGATCGCCAACAACAGTAAATTTGTTATCTTACAAGCTATTAAATCTTAAGCCTTGCGGCTGTGTGCACAATAAAACGAAAGGAATTAACCATGAAAAAACTGGTTCTTGCGGCTTCCATCGCTCTACTTACCGCTTGTTCTGCTCCTCAGCAGAGCCAAATCAACGTAACGCCTCAACCAGCATTAAGCCAAAATGCAATTGTGACAAACAGCAGTTTTTCTCTGGTGAGTAAAGATGTACGTTCTGCGCAGTATGTGGCTTTGGTTGATAGTGGCCGTAATAATATTGAGCCGATTCACCCACGCCAAAACGTTCGCATCACTTTAGAGAATGCGCTGGCAGAACAATTAGGCTCGCAAGGTTTCCGTCCTAGCGTAAACAGCGAAAACACCATTACCTTGGAAATCCAAGAGCTGTTGGTATCGGTGAAACACTCTATGATGGAAAATGAGATGGATGGCAGTGTAACACTAGAGATCACCGCAGAAACACCAAAAGGCAAGCTCGTAAAAAGCTATGCAGGTACAGCAAAACGTACTGGTATGCTGAGCGCCTCCAACGATGAAATCGAAACCGTACTCAATGACATGATTAACTTGGTATTGAAAGAGATTGCCAACGATACTGAGCTGCAAAGCTACATGCAGGAGCGTTTCAATGGCTAAGTCATGGCTGTGGGCTGCAACAGCACTGCTGAGCAGTTGTGTTTGGGCGGGACCAAAAGTGGAAGTAGAAACTTCACTTGGGAATTTCACCGTGGAGCTAAATCAAGAGAAAGCTCCCGTTTCGGTAGCAAACTTCTTACGCTACGTGGATGATGGTAGTTATGTGGGCAGTCAATTTCACCGAGTGATCCCAGGGTTTATGGCGCAAGGTGGTGGTTTTGATGCAAACCTCAACCAACTGCCAACCTACGCCCCGATCGCCAATGAAGCCAGTAATGGTTTACACAATAATACTGCAACCATTGCGATGGCTCGAACGCAAAATCCACATTCTGCGACTCGCCAGTTCTACATCAACTTAGTCGATAATGATTTTTTAAACTACGCCGTCCAGCCTCCAGGTTATGCCGTATTTGGTCAAGTGACTGAAGGATTTGATGTGATTGAAAAAATGGCTCAGCAGCCTACTCAAAATAAAGGTCGGATGCAAAATGTGCCTATTACTCCTATCATCATAAACAAAGTCACCCTCTTACCTTAAATGACCTCACCGCACTCCTGCTAGCGGGAGTGCGACTATCTTCCTAATCACTCTCATAAAGGACTCGTTATGGTTCAACAGCCCCGGTCCCATTCTTGGCTAGAATTGATTGTTAGCTATTTTGATCGACGCTTGCTTTGGGTATTTATGCTGGGTTGTGCCAGCGGCTTCCCATGGGTATTGATTGGTTCCAACATGACTGGCTGGTTGAAAGATGCCGGACTCAGCCGCGCTGCCATAGGTTATTTCGGCAGTATATTTACGGTGTACGCGATTAACTTTCTCTGGGCCCCGCTAGTCGATAGAGTCAAGTTACCTATTCTGCACTCGATGCTTGGTCAGCGCCGAAGTTGGATCTTTTTTTGTCAGTGCATCATTTTAATCGGTACTTTGCTGATCGCGGGCATTAACCCAGCCAATAATCTGATACTCACCTCAATGTTCGCTTTGGGGATTGCTATTGCTTCAGCCACGCAAGATGTGGCAATAGATGCCTTCCGAATTGATTCCTTCTCAAAAAGCGAATCGAGCAAACTCCCCCAAGCCTCTGCAATGGCGGTGATCGGTTGGTCAACTGGGTACTCTCTGCCTGGCTATTTTGCGTTCGTAAATGCCGATAGCATGGGTTGGAATGGGGTTTACTACATTATGGCGGGAGTGGTTGGGTTATTAATGCTGTTTACTTTGCTGGTGGGTGAGCCACACACTCAGCGAGATCAATTACAGCAGCTTGCCGAAGAACGCCACCAACAGGTTGTTAGCAATCGAATTCTTCGTTGGTTAACCGTCACGGTATTCGAGCCATTTATCGACTTCTTCCGTCGTAATGGTTTTCGCGTTGCGCTGACACTACTGCTGTTTGTGTTTCTGTTCAAAATCGGTGAAGCCTTCTTAGGCCGGATGTCAATTGCCTTTTATAAAGAAATTGGTTTTAGCAACGAGCAGATCGGCTACTACTCTAAGCTGCTCGGTTGGGGTATCACGATTCTGTTTACTTTGCTTGGCAGCCTAGTCAATATCAAGTTCGGGATTGTGCGTGGCCTGATGATTGGTGGTATAGCCATGGCATCAAGCAACTTGATGTTTGCATGGATGGCTAAAGTCGGCCCTAATGAACAGCTGTTCTTAGCTACTCTGGTCGTTGATAACTTTACGTCTGCCTTCTCTACGGTGGCTTTCGTCTCGTTCCTTACCTTAATGACAGGACAAGCGTTTTCAGCAACTCAATATGCTTTGCTTGCCTCATTAGGTAACTTGGGACGAACCACGATCGCTTCATTTAGCGGTGAATTGGCCGATTATCTTAATAACTGGTCACTGTTCTTTATCTTGACCGCTGTGATGGTACTCCCTAGCCTGATCATGCTCTATTCACTGCGCCATGATTTCACGCAGATGTTGGAAAAAACTAAGCAGCACAAAGAAGAGCAGCCACCAGAAGATAAACTCGCCCAATAAACATATACAACTCATCAAATAATCAAGGGAGCGTAATCGCTCCTTTGGTTATGTTCAGGCCCACAATCTGCCGACCGTTGATATAAACAGTCACTTGATGTGTCAAAATCAACGGTTTTGACTAAAGTCTCAAATTCGAATAATCCATTTGCATTTTCATTCAACTCACCATTACGTGAACAAAGAATAAATTCGCAGCCCGCTTTGCCGCCTTAAACCGCCATACTGTGAGATTAGGCTCAAATATGGCCGTCCCCCCCCCTTCTTCAGGAAGCAAAACAGAATCAGATGGGAACAACATAACCTTTCGCATTGCCCCTTTCATAAATTTACTTAGGCATATAAAAATCCATCACCAGTCACTCACTAAATTTGTTGGTTTATCGATCACGATAGAAGTTTAAACAAGCCAACAAACTCGCGATCAATATCACAATAAAAATGCAATAAAATGAAATATAAAATAAGTTCAAAGTCATTTCTCAGAGATGTGATCAAGGTCACCAGAATGCTTTAATTTTGCACTTCTTATCACTTTTAATTGCGATTTTTATCGTTATTATGCCCGCCAGTTGAACGAGCTGTCGTTAAACAGCCGCCATACACAACACACTTAAAGAGAGTTCCCCTTATGCGTAAATCACTTCTTGCTTTGAGCCTATTGGCAGCAACTTCAGCACCAGTTATGGCCGCTGACTACTCAGATGGCGACATCCACAAAAACGATTACAAGTGGATGCAATTTAACCTAATGGGTGCA